>JACRGU010000042.1 GCA_016212245.1 Nitrospirota bacterium | reverse complement strand
TTTCTCGGTATCCGTGACAACGCTATTGTCAATGTGAGGGGCGATGGTGATAGCCCTATCAACAGGGGAAACCTCTGTGTTAAAGGCCGGTTTGGCTACGATTTCATTAATCATCCTGATAGACTCACAACCCCCCTCATCAGGATAGTTCCCAACTCATCACTCATCACTCATCACTCATCACTCTTTAAAGAGGTATCCTGGGATGAGGCACTCGAATTTGTTGCCAATAAACTTAAGAATTATAAAGGAGAAGAATTTGCCTTTATCGCATCTACTAAATGTACAAATGAGGATAACTATATCGCACAGAAGTTTGCGAGGGTAGTAATGGGCAGTAACAATATTGACAGCTCTGCCCGACTCTGCCAAGCCACTTCTATAGCAGCCCTGCTTGAGGCTACTGGAATTGGAGCGGTTACCAACTCCATAAGTGAACTTGAGAAGGCTGCCAGCATCCTTATTGTGGGAGCGAATATCACGCGCTCTCATCCTGTGATAGGACTAAGGGTAAAGAAGGCGGTGGAAAATGGGGCAAGAGTAATTGTTGTCAGTCCGAAAGAGATTGACATATGCCGTTTCGCTGAAATCTGGCTGAGACCTTATCCTGGCACTGATGTAGCCTTGCTTATGGGTATGAGTCAGGTGATTGTTGATGAAGAATTGCTCGATACCGCCTTTATCGAAGAAGGTTGTGAGAATTTTGAAGATTTCAGAAAGTCGTTAGAGGACTTCAGGCCGGGTAGGGTAGAGAGGATCACAGGTGTCTCGAGGGAGAAGATAGCCGAGGCATCAAGGATCTATGCGGCCAGCAAGCCAGCAGCAATTCTCTGGTCTACCGGGATTACTCAACATTCTCATGGAACAGATAACATGCTTGCTCTTGTCAATTTAGCGTTGCTTACCGGTAATATTGGCAAACCTTTATCAGGACTTTATCCCCTTTGGGGACAGAATAATGCCCTGGGAGCCTGCGATACAGGGTGTCTGCCCGATTTTTATCCTGGTTATCAAGCGGTGGCTCACCCTGAGATCAGAAAGAGATTTGAGACTGCCTGGGAAGTGAGTCTGAACCCCGAAGCCGGCTTAACCCTTACTGAGATATTTCAGGCCACCCTTGAGGGTAGAATCAAAGCCCTTTACATTATTGGCTCTGATCCAGCATTGAGCATAGCTCCCTCTCAAAGGGTTAGGGATGCATTGAAGAGAGCGGAATTTATTGTCCTTCAGGACATCTTCTTTAATGAGACAGCCCGATTTGCTGATGTCATCCTGCCTGGGGCAAGCTTTGCTGAGAAAGACGGTACTTTTACAAATACTGAGCGGAGAATTCAGAGGATATGTAAGGCAATAGAGCCTGTTGGCAATTCACGGCCTGACTGGCAGATTATTTGTGAGTTAGCGAGAAGGTCAGGAAGTAGCGGTTTTGATTTCAACCATCCTGAGGAGATTATGTCTGAGCTTGTATCTGTTACTCCTATTCCTCACATCTCGGGTTTTCCTACCCACAATGGTAAAGGTAGGTTCACACCATTGGAGTATAGAACTGCAGCAGAGGTTGCTGACATTGAGTATCCCTTGATCTTGACTACTGAGAAGAATCTTTACTCAGGAGGGCTTTTATCCCAGAAGGTGGATAGTTTCAACATCTTAAGAGGTGAAGGGTTTGTAGAGATAAATTCAAAGGATGCTCGAGATTTTGGAATCAAGGATGGTGAGATGGTGCAGGTAATTTCTCGATGGGGTGAGATAAAGGTTAAGGCGAAGGTGACAGATGCCGCTCCACCTGGTGTAGTCATCATGGTCTCTGATGAAGGTACAATTAATCTGCTTACTAATCCTGCCCTTGACCCGGTGGCTAAGACATTAGAGACAAAGGTATGTGCCGTAAGAGTTATTCCAGAGATATACTCTCAACCTCTTTAGAAAAGTCTATGTATAATAAATTAAAGATGGCTAACCATTTTCAGTTAAAGGAGTCCTAAAATGAATAAGACAATGCTTGCAATCCTTAAGGTCCTTGACAAACATCCTGATACAATCCTCGGCTCAAGGGAGATATCAAGACAATTGAAATTACATGGGATAGAACTTACAGAAAGGACGGTTAGATACCACCTGAAGATTCTTGATGAAAGGGGTTTCACAAAGGTATTTGGCAAGGAAGGAAGAAAGATTACACAAAAAGGCAAGGAAGAACTCTCCCATGCCCTCGTAGCCGAAAGGGTAGGCTTTGTAATAAGCAAGATAGAGACACTTTCTTATCTCACAAATCTTGACCTCGGAAAAAAAGAGGGTGACATAATCCTTAATGTTTCCTTTTTTCCTGAAGAGAAAGTTAAAGAGGCACTACGGATAATGAAGCCTGTCTTCTCTTCCCCATATATCATGTGTGACAGAGCTGTCATGCATAGAGGTGGGGGAAAGATCGGTGACATTATTGTGCCGAAGGGGCAGATAGGATTTGGCACTGTGTGTAGTGTAACGATAAACGGTATATTCCTTAAGGCAGGGATTCCTGTTACATCAAGGTTTGGTGGTGTATTACAGGTAAGGGACTCTGAGCCATCAAGGTTCACTGCACTTATAAGCTATGAAGGTTCATCACTCGACCCACTCGAGATATTTATAAAGAGCAGAATGACAGATGTCATAGGTGCTGTAAGAAATCACTCAGGTAAGATACTTGCAAGTTTCAGGGAAATACCTGTTGTTAGTCTTGAGAAGGCAAGACAGTTAAGTGAGGACCTTAAAGAAAAAGGCATAGGTGGAATCTTACTCATAGGCAATCCAAACCAGCCACTCCTTGAGCTGCCTGTTGGTATGGACAAGGCAGGCATGATAATAGTTGGTGGTCTCAACCCCATCGCTGCTCTTGAAGAGGTGGGTATCCCCACAGAGAATAAGGCAATGTCAACCCTTTATGAGTTTTCTGAGCTGGTAAAATTTAAGGAGCTTCTATAAGGTTAATCTGATATAATAGGTTAGATGTTTCCGATTCATAGGCCAAGAAGGTTAAGAAAGAACGAGACTATCAGAAAGATGGTAAGAGAAACCTCCATCACTCCTGATAATTTCATCTATCCCCTTTTTGTTACATATGGCAAGGGTGTAAGAAAAGAGATTTCTTCAATGCCAGGATGTTTTCAGGAATCAGTTGACGAGACAGTCAAAAATGCTAAGGAGGTTTATTCCCTCGGTATACCCTCTGTTATTCTCTTCGGGATTCCAGAATATAAAGATGAAATAGGCTCCAGCGCATACGATGAGCATGGCGTTGTTCAGGAAACAATCAAGGCTATAAAGGATTCGGTCCCGGAATTATATATAATCACAGATGTCTGTATGTGCGAATACACAAGCCACGGCCACTGCGGTATCGTAAAAGGTGGTGATGTCCTGAATGACCCGACACTTGAGCTCCTCGCAAAAGAGGCTGTCTCCCATGCAAAGGCAGGTGCAGATATGGTTGCACCGTCTGACATGATGGATGGGAGGGTCGAGGCAATCAGGCTCGCACTTGATGAAGAGGGATTTTCAGAAATTCCAATCATGTCTTATGCTGCAAAATATGCATCAGCATTTTATGGTCCCTTCAGGGAGGCAGCAGAGTCTACTCCACAGTTTGGTGACAGGCGTTCATACCAGATGGACCCTGCAAATAGAAGAGAGGCTTTAAGAGAGATTGCCCTTGATATTGAGGAAGGGGCAGATATCATTATGGTTAAACCTGCACTCGCATATCTCGACATCATCTCTGATGTAAAAGATGCCTTTGATGTGCCTGTTGCAGCCTACAATGTAAGCGGAGAATATTCTCTCGTAAAGGCAGCAGGAAGACTCGGCTGGATTGACGAACAGCGTGTTATGATAGAGATACTTACATCAATCAAGCGTGCCGGTGCTGATTTAATCCTTACCTATTTTGCAAAGGATGCGGCTAAGATTCTGAATAAATAGTTTACCCCGTTAGAAACAATGTTTTCTAACGGGTTTACCTATACGATTTCCACCAGTGTAATATCAAATGTCAGGTTTTTCCCCGCGAGTGAGTGGTTACAATCCATGATAAATGAAGTCTCTGATATGCCAACCACAGTAGCCATCACAGGCAGACCATCAGCTCGATACATCTGCACCGGTTGACCTACCACTGGATCAAAGTTTTCAGGTGCCCTCTTTCTATCGAATTCAAACACCCTTTCTTCTCTGTGTGGGCCATATGCCTCCTCCATCGGAATACTGATTGTCTTTGATTCACCAGGGCTTATACCGATAATACCCTGTTCGATACGAGAGAAAACCTCACCTTTGCCCACCGTGAACTCCAGAGGTGCACTGTCTTCTGAGGAATCAAATACTGTACCATCATCGAGTCTCCCTGTGTAATGAACCCTGACCTTATCTCCTTCTTTTACTACTGCCATTTTCCATCCTTTCGTTTTGAGACTATTATAAAACATTTATTTTAGGATCTTCCCTCTATTTTTCTATATACCATCGAAAAATGCCTCAACAAGCATCTTGCATTTTCATAATCCCATTACCAGAGCATACAATTCTGGATATTCGTCCTTTGAAAGTGATAGGGCTTCCTTTAATAGCCTCGCACCTTCTAGCATATATTTCAGAAAATATTTTTTACCTTTTATTTTAGAAAGGAATCCATATGCACCAAGCGCCTGCATATGCCTCTGAAGTCGGCATGGAAGCAGCGTCTCCCTGAAATCTCTTTCACTGAATTTCTCTCCAAGCCTTTCTCCTATCCTGCTAATGTAATAACCCAGAAGTCGTTCTCTCATATTACTCTCGAGGCGATAATATGGATCCCATAGTATTGATACCACATCATAGGCAGGTGGGCCGATCCTTGCTCCCTGATAATCAACTAATCGTGGGATTCCTTTTGTGATCATAATATTCTGTGACTGGAAGTCCCGATGGATTACAGTCTTAGGAAAAGAGTCCACCTTCAGGGCCAGCCTGTGAAATTCCTCATTCAAGGCTAAAGGATTTTTGACCCTGATATTTCTGATGCCCTCTATAAATCTTTCAATAAAATAGCCTGTCTCCCATCGGAGATGTTCATAATCAAAGACCCTGTTTTGAAGAAATGGACATTCTGATATATGCTCAGTTGCTACTGTATGGATCAGAATCGCCACATCTATAACCTGTCTGTATATTTTTTCTATCTGTCTCTCTTCACGCGGGCATTTCAACCAGCTATACAGGGAGAGATCCCCCAGGTCTTCAAACATGACCTTCATCTTATCAGGTTCTATTTCTCTCAATCGAGGAACAGGGATAGAGTATTTCTGGAAAAAGCGTGTGTATTCGATATGACGCTGAAAATCAGGGTCTTCATGGATACACTGCATACGCACTACTGACTTTCCATGTCTTATCACCCTGTAGTATTTCCTGTCCGAACCACCAGTGCCGATAAGAATTGCATCAGCCTTTTTAGAGAATCCGCGTATTTCCCATTCGTTTAACTCTATTTTAAAGCCAGGACCGAGGATACAATTTTCAAATACCCCCCCTATCCCCCCCTTATCAAGGGGGGGTGGAGGGGG
>JACRGU010000038.1 GCA_016212245.1 Nitrospirota bacterium | reverse complement strand
TATCTCTGTGCTATCACCACTCAGCATTCGGGCAACCTCTATAGTCCTTTCATCTCTTTCTACTTTTCTGACCTCAACCTTTGTCCTTTTTCTTTCAACCTTCTTCTCTATCTTAAGATGTGTATCAGCATAGGATGCTATCTGCGGTAGATGTGTTATGCATATTACCTGATGGTCGACTCTTTGAGACGAAAGACTTTTCAGTTTCTGCCCAACGGTTTCAGCAGCCCTGCCGCCAATACCGGCATCTATCTCGTCAAAAATAAGAACAGGGATATTATCCCCTTCTGCCAGAATCCCTTTAAGCGCCAGCATCACCCTTGAAAGTTCTCCGCCAGATGCTATTTTTGATAAAGGTTTGAGCTCCTCACCTATATTAGGAGATATCAGATATTCCACTTTATCAATGCCCTTTGAATTTGCCCTAAAGCCATCTGCTGTATCATCCCCTGGTTCCTGTGTTATCCGAATTAAAAATTTCGTATCAGGCATAGAGAGCTTAGAAAGTTCTGTCATTACAGCCAACTCTATTTTTTTTGAGACCGTCTTTCTCTTTTTTGAGAGGAGCTGTGCCTTTTCAGTTAGCACCTTTTTAAGACCTTCTAATTCTGTCTTGAGAGTCTCTAATCTCTCCTCTGAGTGTTGAAGCTCATCAAGTTCCCTCGTAGCCTTTTCTTTATAATTAAGGATTTCCTGAATATTGCTTCCATATTTTCTTTTCAACCCTTTAATAAGCTCAAGCCTCCCCTGAATCTCTTCAAGCCTCTCGGGATTAAAATTAAGGCTGTCTTTATAGTCCCTGAGAAAATATGCTATCTCTTCAAGGAGAGGTAGTGCTTCACCTGCAGACTTAACAGCATCACCTGCCCTGACATCGATATCAGAGATTTCTTTTAGAGAGTTAAGGATTTTTGAAAGATTTGTAATACAAGCAGTCTCTGAAGAATAAAGAGAATCATACGCCCGATTTGCAAGTTCTGTAAGACGGCCGGCACTACCTAAAATCTTTATCTCTTCTATAAACCCTTCTTCTTCACCTGTCTTTAAATCTGCTGATTCTATCTCGCTTATCTGAAATCTAAGGATATCAAGTCTCTGCGCCCTCTCTTTTTCTTCCTCCACAAGTTCAGCAAACTGCTGTTTTGCTGCAAACTGTGCCTCGTAAATGGCTGTAATCTCCTGCCTTTCAGAAAGAAATCCTCCATAGGTATCAAGCAGGTCAAGCTGATTATCTGACAGAAGCAATGACTGATGCTCGTATTGTCCGTGAACATCTATAATATCTCTGCTTATCTCAGAGAGTGTCTGTATATTAACCATGGAATTATTTACATATGCCCTGCTTTTACCATGAACAGAGAGGATCCTTTTCATAATAATACCATCCTCAATATCAATTCCCATATCCTGTAAAAGCTTACATGCTGAGGGATTTAATGATTTCGGCGGGATATCAAAGAATGCCTCCACAGTTGCTTCTTTTTCACCACTGCGGATAATCTCACTTGATGCCCTTTCACCGAGGGCAAGGCAGAGGGCATCTATTATTATAGATTTCCCTGCACCTGTTTCACCTGTCAGGACGTTAAGGCCTTCTTCAAATTCTACAGTAAGATCGTCAATTATTGCGAGGTTTTTGATGCGAAGCTCTCGCAGCATTTTTTACCTTATGCTTCACCATAGGCATGAAGACCTGAGAGCAAAAGATTTACCCCCAGATAAGTAAAAATAACAGCTATAAACCCTATAACAGCAATTATTGCCACCCTCTTACCCCTCCAACCAGCTACAAAGCGTGAGTGCAGATAAAGTGCATAGACAAACCATGTTATCAGAGACCATGTCTCTTTGGGATCCCAGCCCCAGTACTTGCCCCATGCGCTGTTTGCCCATATAGCACCCATTAATAATCCGCCTAATGTAAATAAAGGAAATCCTATGGCAATGCTTTTATAAGTAATCTCATCAAGCATATTAGGGGTTATAGAAAGGGATGTAAGAATTTTTTTAAGTCCGAAACCAAAACGCCATATCGCAAAAACAAACGCTATTGAGACTACCCAGCTCACTGCCACAATACCTCCTGACGAACTCCTGAAGGTAGCCTTGAGAAAATAGCTCTGTATAAATTCCTTGCGCTGGACCGCTGTTAAGCTGAGAAGGTCAATGCCCATAGCAATGAGTACAATCAGAAAAATACCGACTACAATACTCCAGAAGATATATGCTTTTTCTTCCCTCGATTCTGTAATCATAATTATATATGCTACTGCTGCGCCGAAAGATACCCCGAATGCAGCATACCCAAGAAAGCTCAGCAATACATGGAAAAGGAGCCAGTTGGACTGAAGTGCAGGTATTAATGGCTGGATTTCTTTTGATGTGCCTGACACATCTATAAATGCCAGGGTAAGTGCTGCAATCGGTGTAACAAAGGCACCGAGGGAACGGTTTTTATATCTGAACTCTATTATAAGATGGATTAATATGAGTGACCATACGAAAAATATCAGTGACTCATAGAGATTCCTGAGTGGCGCAGCCCTTAAAAGTGACTCAATAAATGCGGATGAGGGATGGGAAGCCAGCCAGTAATCATAAGAATTAACCCACCTGATAAGCAGGGCGATGCTCTGATTGATAAAGCCAAAAATGGTCACAGATGTAGCGGCTTTGCCAACTGCGTTATTCCTGAAGGCAATATAACCTATATAAATCACCATAGCCAGTATATAGGCAAATGCTGATATATCAAAAAATATAGAACTGCTCATTTTTCACTCCTTAGTATAATTG
>JACRGU010000041.1 GCA_016212245.1 Nitrospirota bacterium | reverse complement strand
TTTACCTGATAATACCACCTCAAAGCTCCTTCAGCCTTTCTGCCTGATAATGTGTAATCAACCCATCTATTATCTCATCAATATCCCCTTCAAGCACCTGCTCGAGCTTATGAAATGTGAGGCCAATCCTGTGGTCAGTGACACGGTTCTGGGGGAAATTGTATGTCCTTATCCTTTCGCTTCTGTCGCCTGTCCCTACCTGTGATTTCCTCTCCATAGCCCTCTCTTTCTCCTTCTTCTCCATCTCAACCTCATAAAGCCTTGAGCGGAGAACCTTCATAGCCTTCTCTTTATTCTTAATCTGTGAGCGTTCATCCTGACACTGCACAATAAGCCCTGTCGGTATATGGACAATCCTTACAGCAGAATAGGTTGTATTAACTCCCTGACCTCCAGGTCCTGAGGCACAGAATGTGTCTATTCTCAGGTCTTTTTCATCAATCTTGATGTCAAGCTCCTCTGCCTCAGAAAGCACAGCAACTGTTGCTGCAGATGTATGGATCCTTCCAGAGGCCTCTGTGACAGGCACACGCTGAACCCTGTGAACGCCACTTTCATACTTAAGTCTGCTGTATGCACCTTTCCCCTGAATAGATGCAATTACTTCCTTGATACCTCCAAGTCCTGTAGAATTCATATCTATCATTTCTACCTTCCATCTCTTATGCTCAGCGTATTTCAGATACATTCTGAATAGATTGGAGGCAAAGAGGGCAGCCTCTTCACCACCAGTCCCTGCCCTTATTTCGAGTATTACATTCTTCTCATCACGGGGGTCTTTTTGGAGTAGCATAATCTTAATCTCTTCCTCTATCTTCGGCTTCTTTTCTTTTAGTTCATCGAGTTCTGCCTGTGCAAGTTCCCGGATGTCGCCGTCGCCTCCTTTCAAAAGCTCCTCCACACCTTCTATATCAGAAAGCAGCTTCATGTATTCCCTGATCTTCTCTACAAGTGGCTGGAGTTCTGCCTGCTCTTTTGAGTACTTCTGGAGTTCAGTAGGGTTTGATAACACCTCTGAGTCCATCAGTAGCTTGGTCAGCTCCTCGTATTTACTTTCTATTGTCCTAAGTTTCTCAAGCATTTGCTTCCTCTATTCTAAGAACCTCTTCGAGTGCCCTGATAGCGACCTCGATCTGAGTATCATCAGGTTCCCTTGTTGTAAGCCTCTGTAGCAGTAGCCCCGGCTGTATTAATACATGTATTATCGGGTTGCTTTTCATCCTTGAGGAGAGCTTTAAAAATTCAAAGGAAAACCCTGCTATCAAAGGGATGAAGATAAGCCGTGAGAGAAATTTATATGTGAATGACCACTCCTGCGGTATAAAGGAAAAAGTAAATATACTTATTACCATAACTATAAGGAGAAAGCTCGTGCCGCAGCGAGGGTGAAGAGGGCTGTAATTTTTCACATTTTCTACTGTTAGTCCTTTTTCATTCTCATATGCATGTATTACCTTATGCTCTGCACCATGGTACTCGAATATCCGCCTCATCTCTTTCCACATGCCGATTACAACTATATATGTCAGGAAAAGAATTATCCTGATAATACCATCAACGAGGTTAAATATAAATGGGCTTTTAGAAACAGATACAAATATGATCCCTAATAGCCTTGTTGCGTATAACGGTAGCAGTATAAACACGACTATACCGATGATTAGAGCGAATCCAATGATAAAGCCAATAGTAATGGAGCTTGGGTGTTTTTTCTCCTCCCCTTCATATGTCTTGCTCGCAGAAAACTCTATAGCCCTGATGCCGATGGCCAGGGCCTGATATAGTGCTATTACACCCCGCATGATAGGGAGCCTTAGAATCTTTGGGAGTTCTTTCAGTCCCTCTCTTCTCACGTGAATATCCCCCTTTGGCCCTCTGACTGCTACTGTCCAGCCTTTTCGGGCCTTCATCATAACACCTTCTATAACTGCCTGTCCGCCTATGTTTTTCACTGAGTATCTCAAAAAAAGTCGTTAGCCCTGAGACTCCAGACTAACGACTATCACCTGTTAGTGTATCTACTTCTTTGTGTACTTTTTCTTAAACTTCTCTACCCTTCCTTCAGCATCAACGATCTTCTGTTTTCCTGTGAAGAATGGGTGGCACTTCGAACAGATGTCAACATGGATGTTTGGTTTTGTTGACCTTGTTACGAAGGTCTCACCGCAAGCACATATAACCTTCGCCTCTTTATATGACGGATGAATTCCTTCCTTCAATCTCTCCCTCCTGGAATTAAGATTGAATATATTAATAAATTTATGGTAGTTTTGGCAAGGTGCTTGAGGTGTTATGGCGGAAAAGGAGATAGTGGATTTTCTTATCATAGGTAGTGGTGTTGCTGGCCTCAGGGCTGCAATAGAGCTTGCATCACATGGCAGTGTCCTTGTTGTAACAAAAGACAGACCTACTGAAAGCAGCACAGAGTATGCACAGGGCGGAATTGCTGTTGCCTTGAGTGATGAGGATGAGGTAGGCATTCATTTTGAAGACACATTAAAGGCAGGAGATGGTCTCTGCAGGGAAGATGCCGTGAAGATACTTGTTGAAGAAGGTCCTGAAAGGATACTTGAACTTATATCATGGGGTGCTGAGTTTGACAGAGAGGGGACAAAACTGGACTTCACAATAGAGGCAGCCCATTCGAGGAAAAGGATACTACATGCCCATGGGGATGCAACAGGCAGGGAGCTCGAGAGGGTGCTTCTAAATAAGGTTCGTTCATTTCCATCAGTTAAAAAATATCCCTTTGCCTTTACTATTGACCTCATTATAAGAAATGGAAAATGTTATGGTGCTTATATACTGAAGGATGGAAAAGTAAATGCCATTTTCGCAAGGGCAACAGTTCTATGCACAGGAGGTGCAGGCCAGATATTCTCGAGGACAACAAATCCCTTAGTAGCTACAGGTGATGGTATAGCAATAGCCTTTCGAGCAGGTGCAGTGCTTGAGGACATGGAGTTTGTACAGTTTCATCCTACAAGCCTTTATTCGCCACTGGCACCACAATTTCTCCTCAGTGAGTCCATGAGGGGAGAGGGCGCAATACTAAGGAATATAAATAAACAACGGTTTATGGAGAACTATCACCCTATGGCAGAGCTTGCGTCGAGGGATATTGTATCACGTGCTATCATCTCAGAGATGGTTAAAACAAATAGTGACCATGTATACCTTGACCTCACACATCTCGAAAAAGAATTTATTAAAAAGAGGTTTCCGAGGATTTATTCAACATGCCTTCAATATAACGTGGACATTACAAAAGAATTGGTCCCTGTTTCTCCGGCTGCCCATTATATTATGGGCGGGGTAAAGACCGACACGAACGGTGCTACAAATATCAAAGGACTTTATGCAGCAGGTGAGGTTGCATGCACAGGTGTGCATGGCGCAAATAGACTTGCATCAAATAGCCTTCTCGAAGGCCTTGTCTTTGGTGCAAGGGCAGGCAGGACAGCGGCATCAGAGTTGAGAGTCAAGAGTTCAGAATTAAGGGTTTTGGAAGATTTAAAAACTCCAAACTCCGAACTCATCACTCATCACTCATCACTCCCCGACCATGAAGAGATAAGGCATGAATTGAAGAAATTGATGTGGGAAAGGGTCGGGATAATAAGGTGTGGAGAGTCTCTCGGGAATGCGAGGGAGAAACTTGCCGGATGGTCATTTATCCTGAATAAGACCTTTTTAACAAGGCGTGAGCTCGAACTCAAAAATATGCTCACAGTAGCAGAATTAATAACAGAGGCAGCCATCTTAAGAAAGGGTAGTGTTGGTGCCCATTACAGGTCTGATTTTCTACAAAGGGGCGAGGGATGGCAGAGGCATATAACATGGAAGAAGGGAGATAAAGAGTTAAAACATGAGTTTGTCAGGTAATAGAAAGGCAAAGATAGTCTGTACAATCGGACCGTCATCAGCTAACAGAGAGGTAATCTTCTCGCTGATAAAAAACGGGATGGATGTTACACGGCTGAATTTTTCCCATGGTGACCATGATACCCACAAAAGGGTTATAGAACTTATAAGGGAAGGTTCGAAGAGATATAGCAGGCCAGTCGCAATCCTTCAGGACCTTCAGGGCATAAAGATCAGGGTTGGACGCCTCCAGACTGGTGCAGTCGAACTAAAAAGGGGCAGGACACTTCTATTAATACCAGGAGAGGGTACTGGCAATCAAAAACAGATATTTATCTCTTACCCGACGCTCCTCAAGGACGCTAAAAGGGGAGACATTATCCTCCTCGACGACGGCCTCATCCAGCTATATGTTCTCGGTAGGACAAAAAATGCCCTGAGAACAAAGGTGGTTGAAGGTGGAATATTAAGAGACAGGAAAGGTGTCAATCTCCCTAACGTAAAGATATCCACCCCATCATTTACAGAAAAGGATAAAAAGGACCTGTTGTTTGGAATAGACATGAGTGTTGATTATGTAGCCATATCTTTTGTCAGGGATGCTAATGATATCAGAACAGTTAAGAAATGGCTTAAAGACAGGGGGCAAGAGATTCCACTCATCGCAAAGATAGAAAAACCAGAAGCCCTGAGCAACATTGAAAAGATCCTCGATGAGGCTGATGGGATAATGGTAGCGAGGGGTGACTTAGGTGTTGAGGTTCCGCCTGAAGAGGTTCCTTTAATACAGAAGGGGTTAATTGATAAGGCAAATAAGAGAGGTAAGATTGTGATTACTGCAACACAGATGCTTGAGTCCATGACCGAACATTTGAGGCCGACAAGGGCTGAGACAACAGATGTTGCCAATGCAGTACTTGATGGGACAGATGCGCTGATGCTCTCTGCAGAAACAGCGACTGGAAAGTATCCCATTGATGCCCTGAAGATGATGGACAGGATTATAAGACATACAGAATCCACAAAGGATTGTATATCTTCTTATATTCGTGGAAACACATTTGCAGAGGCTACAGCAGATGCAGCATGCAGGGCTGCAGAGGATATTAAGGCAAAGGTACTTGTTGCTTTTACGCAATCAGGTTTTACAGCCAGGCTTGTGTCAAAGTTCAGGCCAGATGTTCCAATAATCGCTTATACACCTGATGAAATGATTAAAAACAGGATGTGTCTCTACTGGGGAGTCGCTCCAAAAATTATGAGGCCACTTGGGACTACCGATGAGATGATAAAAGAGGTGGAGAAGTTCCTTGTCGAAGAACGCATTGTAAAAAAGGGTGACAGGATTGTAATCACCTCGAGTTCTCCCCTCTCAACCCTCGGAAAAACAAACTTCATGAAACTACACACGATTGGCGAGTAGATGTAAAGTATTAATGGCATTCAGAAAGTCACTTGTTAACCCTGATAAGATGGAATCTCTCACTGATGCTGCCCTGGACTTTCCGACAAAGATAGTTATCTGCCTGCTTCTCTCACCGAGAATAGGAACATCCATTCTTTTTGAAAGCATCTATGAGGAGATGACCAAAGACAACACTGATTAATGCATCTCGCAGCAATGACGGTCCCGACATCCGACCGAGGATCAGGGTAGCCAATGGGCGGAGCCTATAGGCTCCGCCTCTGTACATCTTTTATTCTGTTGCACACCTTGGCCTTATGCAGAGAAACACCAGTTTTTTGGCATCAAGAGCGGTAATTGTGCCATCGCCATCAAGATCGCATTCAGGACATGCAGTTGCAATTTGTTCGGAACAGATAGTAAGGTAGCTTTTATAAACATTTTTTACCTTGACATCGCACTATATGGAAAGTATATTATGTTTAGATTTGTGAACATATGTTTATATTCTAAAACATAGAAGAACAGGTGAGTTTATGAGAGCGCACAACCCATTAGATAAGATTTTAAGCAATGAAACGAAGGTTAAAATCTTGCGTTTTCTTTGCAAAACAGAGGCAGAGTGGAGCGGGCGTCAGATAGCTAAAGAAATAAAAGTGAGTCCTGCTGCCTGCCATAAGGCTCTTCGAGAGCTTAATAATGAAGGGGCTCTCTTACTCAGAGGCATTGGAAAGAGCAATCTTTACTCTTTAAATAAAGAGAGCCTTATTGTTTCAGACCTGCTTAATCCTCTATATGAAAGAGAAAGCAAAATCCCTGACGAGATATATAAGGGTATAGTAAGAAATATCTCCTCTCTTGTAATAAAGGATATAGTTTCTATAGCAGTTTTTGGAAGTGTAAAGAAAAGAAAAGAACGACCTACAAGCGACATAGACCTTTTAGTATTAGTAAAGAATTCAGAAAACAAAGGAGAAGTCGAGGAAGACTTTGGTAAGGTAAATGAGAAGATCATAAGCAGATTTGGTAATACAGTCTCTCCATATATCCAGACTGTCGAAGAGTTTAATTTAAAATACAGAAAGGGGCTCTCCTTGATAAAGAATATACTGAAATCTCATAGATTGCTATTTGGCACACCCTTGGAGGAATTATTGTAAATGGCAGCAAAGAAGATTAAAACAAAAGTAATAGAAAGAAGTGAATATAAAACCTACCTTAAAAAAGCCAGTGAATTCTATGATATAATGCTTCAGGCTAAAGAGAGGGGAAAGTGGAATGCTGTGGGTTTAAATGCAGTTCACTGTGCGATATCCTCCTCTGATGCGATGCTCGTATTTTATGCAGGCATTCGCTCTACAAGCGATAATCATCTATCAGCAATTGATTTATTATCCAATTCTGTGAGACTGCCAGAAGTTAAATCTAAGTGCGAGACTTTAAGAAAGATTTTAGTAAAAAAGAGCATAATTGAATACGAGAATAGAGATTTTACTCAGAAAGAGGCATTGGAAATACTAAAACTTACAGAGAGATTCTATACATGGGTTGTTTCTAAAATAGGATAACCCTTTTATAAGTTTCAAAAGACCAAATATGAACCCGTCCCTGATTTCAGCAACGAGAGGCACTCCGAGGGTCAAGGGGTCACTCCGAGGGTCAAGTCTTGAATAATCAGTTTCAATTTGCAAGCAAAATACAAAATAGGTGCGAAATACGAAATAGTATCATGTCTACACTTTTGACAAAAAGCAAAGGGAGGGATTTAGGAATAGCTTCATAATTTTCTCGAGCTAAGGAACAAGGGGACGTTCTTGACTAAATGAACTAAGGTGTTAAAAGAGCCCTGCGGTGTTGCATCTTGACTTTTCGGGCGGGTGAAGAAATCATGCGCCCTTTGGTACATTCTATAATGCATTTCTACGGGCAGCCGTTCGATATCGCTTTCTGTCATCATGTTTTCAAAGAATAAAGAGGGAGAACACAATGGCAAAGCCAAACAATGAAACACCGATTTTGAGAAGAAAAGAGGCGGGCAATTGCCTATTGTGTAAAGGTTTGGAATTGTGTTTAACTATTTTTGGTGGGCGATGACTAC
>JACRGU010000034.1 GCA_016212245.1 Nitrospirota bacterium | reverse complement strand
TCCGTTTGGTGCAAAGAAATATAAAAACTGGCCTGTAGAACATGTTATCTCACTTGTGAAAACATTACATTTAAAATACAATTCTGAGGTAATATTATTTGGAGGTAGAAAAGAGATGCCTGTTGGTGCAGGTATTGCTGGCGAACTTAAAGACGGGTTTATAGATTTGACCGGTAGAACAAATATAAGAGAGACATCAGCGCTGATAAAAATATGCAGGCTTTTTATTTCAACGGATAGCGGGCCAATGCACCTTTCACAGGCTGTGGGAACACCGACAATTGCGCTTTTTGGGCCGACAGACCCTGCTATTTACGGGCCGAGGGGGGAAAGGCATATTCTGATAAGAAAGTCACTGGTATGCAGTCCCTGCAAATATTACGATTGTCCAGATGCACAGTGTATGAGCTTGATAATGCCGGATGATGTCTGTAAAGCTGTAGACGAAATGCTTGGGAAGGGCTGGATAAACCTTGACAGGAAAATTTAGAATAAAGGAGCAAAAATGAAGAGACATAGAGATCCAAAACGTTTTCAGGAGTTAAAGACCACCACTGAAAGAGAGACCGAATACAGGATTGCCCTTGAGAAATACATAGCAAAAAGCATTGGCTCTCATGTTGAAAAAATGCAGAACTTCACAAAGTATGCACCACGCCAGTCTATCACCAAATTTCTTTCAAGATATGAGATATTCAAAAAGATACTCAGTGTTCAGGGTTCGATCGTAGAGTGTGGAGTCCTTTTTGGCGGAGGACTTATGACATGGGCTCAATTAAGTGCAATATTTGAGCCGGTAAATTACCAGCGTAAGATTATTGGATTTGATACATTTGCAGGGTTTACAGGCATTACAAAGGAAGACAGGACAGGGACTTCCGAGTTAGTAAAAAAGGGAGGGCTCGCTGTTGATTCATATGAAGACCTGAAGGAGAGTATAAGGCTTTATGATTTAAATCGTAGCCTGAGCCATATAAACAAGGTCATACTCGTAAGGGGCGATATAAAGAAGACCGTCCCTCGGTATCTGAAGAAAAATCCCCACACGGTTGTGAGTCTGCTCTATATTGATGTCGATGTATATGAGCCTACTGTTGTGGCATTAAGGCACTTTGTCCCGAGGATACCGAAAGGAGGCATCATCGCATTTGATGAGCTTAATGCAGAGACATTCCCTGGAGAGACGATAGCGGTATTGAAGGAGATAGGCATCAATAATCTTAGGATACAGAGATTTCCCTTTGATACATTCATTTCTTATGCAATTCTTGAATAGGATTAATATAAAAAATATGTTAAATTTTAAAGTCGTACTTATAGTCAATTCACCAATAGGCTCTACTTATGGCTTAAACATAATAGCTGCCAAACTGAAACAATTGGGGGCAGAAGTCAGGGTTCTGTATCTAACAGAAATTACAAAATCGATAATTCCTACGCAGACCATTATGAGTGCGGCTAAAAATACACCGGGTTGCTTGGAGTTCAGTGAGTCAGTTGTAGAACAGGTATTAGGAATTTGCAAAGATGCCTCTTTAGTCGGGGTCTCTTTATTGACCTCGGGTTTTTTCAATGCAGTTCAATTAACAAAAAGGATAAAGGAATCCATAGGGGATATCCCTGTTATATGGGGTGGGAAGCATCCTACAATAAATCCCACCGAATGTCTGCAACATGCTGATGTGGTGTGTGTAGGCGAAGGCGAGGTGAGCATGACAGAATATGTCCAGGGCTTGATGAATAACGAGTTAAGAAAGGATATCCATGGTTTGTGGTTTAGAGGTGACAGTATAAAAAATCCTGCTGTCAGTTTTGTTGAGAATCTCGATGAATTGCCTTTCCCGGACCAGGGTCCTGCGGACCATTATTTAATTGATAATGAAGTAATCAGGGAAGTTACACAAAAGGATGCGGATAAATATCTGCTCAGGCAATATCCAACTATGATTGCTCGTGGTTGTCCCATGAAATGTACTTTCTGTACAAACAGTGTAGATAAAAACCGGCGTTTGCGGATAAGGAGTGTTGATAGAGTTATTGATGAAATTAAGTATGTCCAGGATAAATATGGCCCTATCCAGAGGGTCATGTTCAGGGACGACACTATTATGTCCCTCAAATTAGATTACATCGAGGAATTTTCTTCAAAATGGAAAACGAAAGTCGGTCTTCCTTTTTCATCGTCCGGTGTTATCCCCACTGCTGTAAGAGAAGATAAACTGAATCTACTGCTGGATGCAGGCTTTGTTTCTGTGAAGATGGGGATTCAGTCCGGCTCTAAGAATGTAAGAAAAGATATTTACTGGAGACCTGAAACTGATGAGCATATTATAAAGGCAGCAAATATATTCAAAAAGTTAAAGATCAAAAAAATCGGCTATATGTTTATCACAGATAATCCATGGGAGACAGAAGAGGATATCGTTACTTCATTAAGATTTATCTCCAGACTGCCGAGACCCTTTTCCCTGAGCCTTTATTCTTTAAACCTATACCCTGGGACAGAACTATTTAATCGTGCACTGCGAGAAGGACTAATTAAAGACCCTCATGAATGGTACAATAAATCTACAATGACCTTAAAGAAGAACTATTTTAATATGTTATACATGATGCAGAGAAACAGGGAGGTTCCCTCGTGGTTGATAACCTTGCTTACATCTAAGTTCCTTTATCGCAACAGATTTTATATCTCAGTTTTTACCAGGCTATATGGATGGTTTTTCAGAAATCTGTCTGAATACGGTGTTGAAAGAAAGGTAATAAAACCAGCTACATTCTGGCATAAAATAGCCGAGGTCTTTGTAAAAATATTCATGAAAAAATCTATGAGTCTGAAGGCAATGGAAATATATTTACGGAAATGATTTACTTACGGTGGTATAGCTATTATTGTCCAATGTAATGACCAGAATGCTACCAGAGTCAGGTACAAAATACTCATGTGAATTCCATGTTTCAGAAGAACGTGTAATCAGGTTCGGTGAGTTTTCAGGTGATTTAAATCCCATTCATATATCCAGAGAGGAAGCAAAAAGCTACGGATTTGCCCGCCCGGTTGCTCACGGTGCAATTTTACTTGCAGAATTGAGCCGAATCATAGGAACTGAGATGCCCGGCCATGGAGCACTGTGGTCAGATTTGCAGGTTCAGTTCAAAAATCCTGTTTTCCTGGGAGATAAGGTCAGGATAGAATTGGAGGTTTTGCAGAGTTCTATAGCAGCGGGTATGGTAAAATTAGGGATAAACATTTTTAAGGGAAAAGATATTGTTCTTAGCGGTTCATGTCGGGTTACATGCTTAGAAAAATTACCAAGGAGGTATCCCATGGTTAATCTGAAAGAGCAGGTGGCTGTTGTTACAGGTGGTTCTCGAGGTCTTGGCCTCGCTATAACCAAACGTCTGCTTAAAGAAGGCATAAAGGTCGCAATGCTTTCAAGGAACCTGTCCGAGGATGCAGTTACAGTCTTAAAGGAATACCAAAACAACGAGGTAGCCCATTTTGCTGTTGACATAACAAAACGAGAGGATGTTGGTAATGTCTTAGAACAGGTATTCAGACAGATAGGGCATGTATCAATTGTCGTCCATGCAGCAAGTGCCCCTGTAAGTGAAACACCTCTTAATATGGGTTTGTATGACACCCTTGATTTGCACTGGCAGGTGTATGTTCATGGCTTACTGAATATTGTTATACCGACCATCGGGCATATGAAAGAGATAAAATACGGCAGGATTATCACTATCGGAACATCTTTCATGTTCGGTGTCCCTCAGAAACATATGACTGCTTATATTACAGCAAAGAATGCACTCTGGGGTCTTACGAAATCCCTATCTATAGAGCTCGCTCCATTCGGGATAACTGCAAACATGATTTCTCCGTCAATGATGGTTACTGACCTGACCTCAAAGGTCTCAAACCAGGCAAAACTTGCTGAGGCAAGAAAGAATCCTTCAGGCCGTCTTGTCGAGCCAGAAGAGGTGGCTGAAATGGTTGCCTTCCTTTGCGGAGAAGGTGGTGCATTTGTAAACGGCACAAACATACCTGTAACAGGTGGACTTGTATGAAGACCGATACATATAGGTGCCTTCTGATTGGTGACAGCACACTGAACCCGTTAATACCATTTCTTCAGGAAGGCCCTCCTCCAATTGAAGTAACACTCGCCCCATTTGACCAGGTCAGCCAGGTGCTTCTCGACCATTCACTGCCCTGCTGGAATCCACTTCCTGATATTGTAGTAATCTGGACACGGCCTGAGCGGGCAGTACCTGCCTTTGGCAAGCGATTATACGGTATAGATGTAAAAGATAGAACTATAATTAAAGAGGTGAATGAATTTACTGCACTTATAGCACAGATCGCCCCGAACGTTCGTTTAGTGCTTGTGGCAAGTTGGGCTCTGCCATATTTAAATAGAGGGCTTGGAATGATTGATTTTCGCCATCCTATGGGGATTACACCGAGCTTAATGCGGATGAATCTACAACTCACTGAAAAGCTAAAATCACTCCCGAATGTCTTTATCCTCAACTCTCAATACTGGATAGCCTCAGCCGGTGAAAATGCCCATGACCCAAAGATGTGGGCCTTAGGGAAGATTTCCTTCGGCCGAAAGGTTTTTATAGAGGCTGCATTAGATATTAAGGCTGCTATTGCAGGGACATTCGGACAGGGTAAGAAATTAATTGCCCTCGACCTCGACAATACCATGTGGGGTGGGATTGTAGGGGAGGTTGGCTGGGAAAATTTAAGTATCGGCGGAACTGACCCTATCGGAGAGTCTTTTGCAGAATTTCAGAGGGCCCTTTTAACATTGAAACGATGGGGGATTTTACTTGCGATTGTAAGCAAGAATGAAGAATCAACAGCCCTTGAGGCCATAAATAAGCATCCTGAAATGGTGTTACGCCGGGATGATTTTGCAGGATGGCGGATTAACTGGAATGACAAAGCCGAAAACCTTGTAGACTTAGTAACAGAACTCAACCTTGGCCTGCAATCAGTTGTATTTATAGATGACCACCCAGCAGAGCGGGCAAGGATTAAAGAAACATTGCCAGAGGTATTTGTGCCTGACTGGCCGGAAGACCCTGCTCTTTTTGCACAGACAATCCGCAGGCTGCGATGTTTTGATATGCCTGCAATTACAAAGGAGGATTCTGTCAGAACACAACAATATGTAGCTGAGCGCAGGCGGCGTGAGATCAAAAAGAACTTTAGTTCAATTGAGGACTGGCTCAAGACACTTCAACTTAGGGTGACGGTTGAGTGTATAAATAGGGCTAACCTTCCAAGGGCAGCACAGATGTTAAACAAGACAAATCAGTTCAATCTGGTAACCCGCAGGATGAGCGAATCTGAGCTATGGCAGTGGAGCCAGCATAAAAACCATTATATCTGGTTGTTCAGGGTCTCAGACAGGTTTGGTGATTATGGTACGACTGGATTAGCGAGTCTGAGGATAGAAGCCGGGTCAGCTTATATAGATGATTTTTTGTTGAGCTGTAGGGTTATGGGGCGTGGTGTAGAACAGACGATGCTGCATAAAGCCATATCTTATGTACGTGTTTCAGATGTATCTCGCCTGATAGGGAGATATATCCCGACCAGTAAAAATAAACCATGTGCAGATTTTTTATCTGGTTCAGGATTTCAACAGGATAATGAACCAACAACATACATCTGGCCCATTGAGAAAGATTTTCCACTACCATCTCATATCGAACTTATAGAGATTGATTCTGAAAAAGTAAACAAGGAATCCTATGAAGAAAGTCACATATAACACTTATGCCTATGAAAGATTATCAGAAATTATTTCCACCACATTTCAAATCCCCAGAGAAAGAGTAACCCCTGAACTGCGCCAGGAAGATGTTGAGAGGTGGGACTCTTTTCAGCATCTGACCCTAACAATGGAGATAGAGGCAGCATTCAATATAACATTTCAAACCGAGGATGTCCCGGAAATGAGAGATGTGGAAGGCATTATGCGGGTTTTGAGGATGAGAGGTGTTGATATATGAATGCTGATATAAGGCCATATACCGAGGACTGCTGGAATGAGTTAAGAGGGTTATTAAAAAATCACTGGAGAGAAGACCATCCTCTTCTTGATAGGGCCTTGTTTGAATGGCAGTATAAAGGATATGGCCCTTTATCAAAATCTTCCACAGCCAGAATATTGTTTGTCCAAAACAAGCTGATAGGTTTTTTAGGGAGCATCCCGGGTCTCTATCAAATTCCATATAAAGACACTAAAATAGTACCAGGCCTCGCCCTCGCATTATGGCTTGTCAGGCCTGATTATAGAGGTGGCGGTTTGGGAATATTAATGCTATTAAAGACAGAAGAACTTGCCCATGTTTTGGTCTGTCTTGGAGCTAACAATGATACTATCCGTTATCTTTCAAAGAGAAATTTTACCTGTATGGAGGCACTGCTGCGATATATATTGCCGCTTGATGCTGAGGGTTATAAAACACTGATGGTTAAGCCAGCTCTATATGAAGAGGTTCTGACATGGACGAGGAGCATTAACCCTGGCAGAGAGATTAGCCCCATAGCACCGGATACTTTACAACTACAGGCCCTGTGGGAGAGAAGCACCGATGGGGTGCCACTTTTTTCGCTATATAGAAATGAGGATTTCTGGCGCTGGCGGTATATTGAAAGTGCAGGATTCAAATATTTATTTTTTGGAGAACCTAACTGTGCTGGGATAGTTGTATCACGTATAGAGAGGATTTATTCACCGGAGAACAATGCCTTCAATCATGGGAAGGTTTTGCGTATAATTGAATTGATTCCGGGTGATTCAGGTGTCTGGCATGGTAAAATGAATGCTGATTTTATTGACCTGATCCGTGGCGTCTTAAGCTGGGCCAGAAGAGAGGGTTGCTGGGCTGCAGATTTTCAATGCACCTCAAGCCGTTTAAGGCCTGTACTTTTAGACATTGGATTCAAACAACAAGACCCTACTTATAACCCTCCACTGTGTAGCTTAGCTGGACTTTTTCAACCCCTCAAATTCACCATAGATACTATCAGTGTCCTCTGGAGAATTAACTTCTCAGAAACCATATATTTAGAACCCCGAGATACATATCTGGTAAAGTCTGACGGTGATACAGACAGGCCCAATATATGGCCATTACCCGCATAATGATTATCTGCCCCGAAGTCTTGAATAATGTCTGAAATCCAGAGACAGACAG
>JACRGU010000035.1 GCA_016212245.1 Nitrospirota bacterium | reverse complement strand
GAATTCCATGGAAAAGATAATGCCCCTTAAGTTAGGGACAGAGATTTATCTTCCTCCAAAAGGGAAATTCGTATTAGACAGAGATGACAGCGCAGCAATAAAGAAGGCATCGTTTAAACACAAAAAGAAAGGGCTGAAGACCAAGCACAGGAGGGTTTAACCTTCCTTCTTATCAGATAGTTTTGCCTTTGCCTCATCGCTGAATAGTGAATCTGGAAATTTTGTAATGAGTTCTTTATATTTTTTATTTGCCTCCTCGGACTTCCCTGCTTTCTCAAGAAGTCTGCCGTATTCCATAAGTGCAAAATCCTTGTAAATATCACCTTTAAGATTATAAAGGGTATCGAGTGTCTTCATTGCTTCATTTATATCCCCTTTCTTTACATGAACCATCGCTATCTTCTGATATACAAGTGGAATGAACCTGTCTTCATTTGAATATCTCTGTGTAAAATCTTTAAGTGTCTTCAGTGCATCATCGTATCTACCGAGCTCATAGTAACAGCCTGCAATATAAAATAATGATACTGATGATTTTCTGGTATCATAAGCCTTCTTGAATATATCGAGGGCCTTTTTATACTGTCCTTCCCTATTTACAGGTCCCCTTTGATATTCATTATGGTAGATCTTGTATGCCTCATACTCAAGTCTCCTTGCCTTTTTCTGGGAGGTATAGTCATAAAGCAGAAAGCTGGCAATACCTACAATCATCACAAGAATAATAGCCCCGTATGTTAATACTGTCTTCTGCTGTTCCTTTATTGTATCCCTCAGACTGGCAAGTTTATCTTTTACCTCTGGTTCTGTACCTCCAGTCTTCTTTGACGCCCTCTTTTTAATCGCCTTTGGCATCAATCCATCCTGAGAGCCTTTTCCATAAGGGCCTTTGAGTTCTCGAATATTGAACCAATACGGTTTTCCTCTATCCCTGAAGCAAGGAGTATACTGATTGCAGTCTCTCTTGTTATTAAATCTGATGGGCTGTGGGCATCTGTGTTTATACATAGTGGAACACCAAATCGCATAGCCTCTTTTGCAACATGTCCATTTGACAGAGAATGTCCATTCCTCGAGGTTATCTCGAGTGTGATGCCTTTCTCCTTTGCAAAGAGGAGGTCTTCTACTGATATAATGCCTGGATGTGCAAGGATATCAGCATTAGCCTCGATCGCTGCCCTATTAGTGCCTGATGCGACTGGTTCTATTATAGTCTCTCCGTGCACAACTACTATCTTTGCACCGAGCAGTCGTGCCTCTTTAACAAGATCAGGAATGATCTGTGGTGGGGCATGTGTAATCTCAGCGCCAGGGATTGCCTCTATAGAGATAAATCCACTTAGTTTTTTTATTGCACTCACAATCCTCGGGACAACGAAATCAATATTTGATGAGTCAACATGGTCTGTGATTGCAATAGCCTTGTAACCAATAGCCTCAGCCCTTCTGATTAATTCTGAAGGGATAAGTTCCCCATCGCTGAGAAGACTGTGTGTATGTAAATCAATCATGTTGAAAGGATACAGGAAGTTAGATGGAAATGTAAACCCTGAACATGGCGGGGCATTCTAACAGGGTATATGCTAAAATTATTGAATGGCTGACCTGATAAAAATCTCATTTATCTTAGGGCTGATATTATTCCTCCTCAGGAAAAAGATTAATATTGGATATGTAATGCTGATTGCCTCAGGTGTATTGTTCCTTATATACATGATGCCCCCTGTCTCCATTGGTGCTACGTTTAAGGCTGCTACAACGAGTGCAGTTACTATCAAATTAGCCCTTGCACTATCCTTTATCAGGATTTTTGAGTTGATACTCAGAGAAAATGATGTCCTTGCAAATATGATGATCGCTGTGAAGGCGATATTCAAAAATAGAAAGACAGTTATAATATCAATGCCCCTGCTGATAGGTCTCCTTCCATCTGTTGGAGGTGCATACTTTTCTGCGCCGATGGTGGACGAGGCAACACGTGATATGAAGATGAGCCCTGAGGAAAAAGGATTTATCAACTACTGGTTCAGACATCCATGGGAATATATACTTCCACTCTATCCTGGAATCCTGCTTGCATCTGCTGTCTCGAAGATAGAGCTTTATAATCTTATCACTGCAAACCTTACTTATGCGGTTCTTATTTTAATAACAGGGTTTATCTTCAGCATGAGGGGTGTTGGTGATGGGGAGAAAGCAACAGGTAAGATAGCAAAAAGGGGGCTATGGAGTTTCCTGCCCATAGCAGCAGTCCTTCTGCCTGTAATCATATTTCATGTCGAGCTGCATTATGTACTGATTGCTGTCGTTATATTTCTGCTCTTATTCTACAGGTACAATCTGAAATCCACTCTTGCTGCGCTTAAACATGGTTTTTCTCTCGATGTGCTCATCCTGATACTCGGTGTAATGCTGTTTAAAGAGGCGATGGGGATCTCAGGGGCGGTCAAAAACCTCAGCCAGTTTTTCATGAAAGAAGGTATCCCTATCCTTCCAATTCTTTTCCTGCTCCCCTTCATCACGGGTTTGCTTACAGGCCTTACTGTAGGTTTTGTGGGAAGCACATTCCCCCTGATTATAAGCCTTGTTGGCAGTACATCCTTAGGTGCGATTTCACTTGCATTTGCTGCTGGTTTTTGGGGTGTCCTACTGTCGCCGGTTCATATATGTCTTATCCTGACAAAGGAATATTTCAGGGCAGATTTCTGGGGAATCTATAAGAAGACAATACCAGCAAGCATTATCGTCTTCTGCGCTGCGATTGTGGAGTATATGATACTAAGCTAACGGTTAACCTTTCGACATGGGAACCTGTCTATAACCTCCATCACCCTGTTGTCTGCCTTTTTAGAGAATAGCCCTACGATAGTCCACCGCCTTTTACGAGCTATAAAAATAGAGGCAATGATGCTCAAAAGTGCAATCAGTTGTTCCTGCCATGACCCGAGGTTCCACTGGTACTTAAAAAGCCAGGCCTCCCGGCTCAGCGGATAAAGGTAATAGAGTGGCCACCTTGGCCCTGCTCCAAGATAGTCGGCAAGATAATGCACATGTATAGCTGATAAAGACAAT
>JACRGU010000036.1 GCA_016212245.1 Nitrospirota bacterium | reverse complement strand
GTTCCACAGAAGTTCATTAAACTTATGTTAGGAGTGATTATTGTTTTCCTCGCACTACGTTATATCTCGCAGTTTTTTATTTGAGAATACCCTCTCTCGTCATTCCCGCGTAGGCGGGAATCCAGCATTCTGAATTCTGGCTTCTGGATTCCTGCTTTCGCAGCCCCGTACTTGATACGGGGGACATCTCCACTCTCCTTTGTGAGTAATTGCTCATGACCGTTTCATTTGACAGAGATTTACTTATATGATACTCTTGATTCCAGAAACCAATAAAAGGAGGGATAATTTATGCCTTGCAAACCTAAGGGTGTACCATGCGGGCCGACTAAAAAGACTACCACAAAGTCATCCGCAAAGAAGACAAAGAAATAGAGGGAATGCTCAAAAGAGGCTGGATAAGCTTTGCCCTTGGACTCCTCATAACCCTCGGGATTGCAGGGGCAATGTATTTTAAGATAGCCCCTTTAGAGATGCTCGAGGAAAAGCTCTTTGACCTGCGGTTTAAGATCAGGGGCAAGGTAGTACCACCTGCTGATGTAGTCATTGCTGCTATAGATGAAAAGAGCCTGGAGAAACTTGGCAGGTGGCCGTGGTCCCGTGACAAAATGGCTAAACTGACCGAAATCCTTAATAGAGAAGGAGCTAAGGTCATTGTCTTCGACATCCTCTTTGCTGAGGCAGAGGAAAATGATGCAGTATTTGCAGAGGCAATTAAAAAAGCCGGGAACGTATTAATTCCCATAGCATTTGACTTCGACAAAGAAACTGCACCTGTTCAGGAAGATTTTCTTTATGCATCTTCCATTTCTGCTATTAAAAATGTCTCTGCCTTAAAAGTATTTCCTCCCATTAAAGCTATCGGTCTCCGTGCATGCAGGAAGGAACTGTCTGAGGCAGCCACAGCACTGGGACACATCAATATGATCCCTGATAAAGATGGGACATTGAGGTGGGAGACTATGGTTATAGAATACGATTTAGACCTCTATCCTTCCATTGACCTTCAGGTTGTGAGGGTCTATCAGGGATTGGGCGCTGAGAAGGTTATCCTTAATGCCACGAAATCCATCAATTTAGGAGGCAGGATATTTCCAACAGACCTGTGGGGCAGAATCCCTATATATTACTATGGACGTGAGCAGACCTTTCCTTATATATCCATCTCAGATATCCTCGAGGGAAATGTGGCGCCAGATGCCTTTAAGGGGAAAATAGTCCTCGTAGGGGCTACTGCCTTAGGGATATACGACCTGAGGGTTACCCCTTTTTCTGCAAACATGCCAGGTATAGAAAAGCATGCCAATGTCATAACCTCTCTACTTGAAGGACGCTCAATAACCAAAGTACCTCTAATAACCAATCTCTTTATTCTTCTGGGCACCGGGCTGGTATTATCCATCCTACTGCCAAGGTTAAGGGCCATCAGTGGCGCCTCGCTTTCCTTTTCCTTCTTATTTGCTATTTCTCTGACAGGATATTATCTCTTTGTAAAAAAGGGCCTGTGGATAGATTTATCATACACACTGGTAAATATCATTCTGGTCAACACGGTAATAACTGTTTACCGTTATGCAGCAGAAGAGAGACATGCAAGGCGTGTTCGTGCAATGTTCTCGAGCTATGTTACAGAAAAGATTGTTAATGAACTGATAAAAAATCCAAGTATGGCAAAACTCGGTGGTGACAGGAGGGAGATGACTGTCCTCTTTTCTGATATAAGAGGCTTTACAACATTCTCAGAAAAACATGCACCTGAAGAGGTCGTGGCTATACTTAATGAGTATTTAGGAGCAATGACAGAGGTCATCTTCAGATGGGAAGGGACACTGGACAAATTCATCGGAGATGCGATTGTTGCATTCTGGGGTGCGCCAATGAAACAGGAAAACCATGCAGAGCTGGCTATAAAATGTGCACTTAATATGGTAAAAAGGCTTGAGGAGCTTCAGCAAAAATGGTTATCAGAAGGCAAACCATCCCTCGATGCAGGGATAGGTATAAACACAGGTGAAGTTCTTGTGGGGAACATCGGTGCAGAGGGGAAAAAGATGGATTACACAGTTATCGGAGACCATGTAAATTTAGGTGCGAGGGTAGAATCACTCACAAGAAAATATAATACCCATATCTTGATAACAGAATTTACCCTGAACAAGATAAGAGATTTAATTACAACAGGTAAGCTATGGCGAACCAGGATACATGGACTGGAAAAGGTGATAGTAAAGGGCAAGGAAAAACCCGTGGAGATTTATGAGATTGAATCCCTCGAGATGGGGGCAGAGTCCAGAATTATAGAGGTTGAAGAAGAACGGGTCGTCCATTTAAAGGAGAAGTAGTACAATAATAAAATATTATTCTTTTGTGGCGGCCTTATCATAAATCTTTATCACCTCGCTGGTAATATCAATTTTATCAGTGGCATAAACTACTCCCCCCTGCCCTTTTTCAAGTATGATTGTATATTTACCATCCGATGCTATCTTCCGTATAATCTCTGAGATTTCATTCAACACTATTACGGTAAGCTCAGCATCCTTTCCTCTGGATTCCTCTTCAAAGTCCTCCCTCAGCCGTTTTAGTTCCTTAACCTCCTTTGCCAATTTCTGTGACTTTTCTCGCCTCGTCTGGGGTGTCATCTTCTCTTTCTTGAGTTCATCATCGAGGGTCCTTATCGCCTCTTCCCTCTCAGCTAATATCTTCCTCTTCTTCTCAATCTCCTTGCCGAGATTAGCCCTGTGTTCTTGCACAACCTTTGACTCTCTTATAATCCGCTGGACATCAATAATCCCGATCTTTACATCCGCAGCTAAGGCCAATGAGCTCAAAAAACAGAAAAGCACAACGACTAACATAAAAACCTTTTTCATGTCTTATCCCTCATCCTGGATATTGTCCCTGCTGCACCCGTTCTGTTTGAGTCTCTTTCTCTCAATTTTGGTTAATCGTCTTTTGTATTTCTCAAATTTCTTTTCAAATACTGCATCATATACTATCTTCTTTGGCCTCATGATGCATTAAAGGCTCTCAATAAACCTATCAATTGAAATTTTTTTGACCTTACCAGCCTTTAAGTTCTTTTCAGCCTCTTCAATTCTTAGCAAGAAATTCTGACGCTTCACAGTTCTGTAAAGCTCTTGTAAAAATTTATATTCTGTTTTTGGGACTGTTATGGTTTCTTCTGCTATTACCTTTTTCATATTAACAAACCTCCTATTGTCCATTCTGTAAAGAATTATAACACAGC
>JACRGU010000011.1 GCA_016212245.1 Nitrospirota bacterium | reverse complement strand
TTTGTTGTTATTGTGGGCAGTGACATTATATTAATTTTCGCCCCATCGACTAAACTCACAGGTGCGGCGGTCGTTTCGCCGCATCCTGTGGAGTGAAATGTTATGCCGTCACTAATTCTAATTTTTCTTTTGTACTATGGGGTAATCGCACAGGAGCAAAGAACTTTTCAGGATACAAATAATCTTCGCCTGATTCATCAATGACTCGTATCTGATGATGTTTTTCCGCCACCCTGTCAATCAAAACTTCGTACAGTTTTCTTGCCTCCAATGACGATTCATAACCTCGATTATCTACGCATATCATAAAATGTCTTCTCATAGTTTGTCTCCTCATAAATATCTTTTGATTTTTATCTCTTTCTTTCCGATACCGTGTCCCTCATACCAATGCACTTCTGCCTCAAGAACAGTACCATCTTCCAGTTCTACGCGGCAAATGCCTTTTAACTTTCTCCAGTTTGCTTTTCCGTATATTTTATTTAATCTGTTCAAATTTTTTATCCTCTGTCCAGTTGCAATGGTTTCAATATCCCGAATTGCCCCTTTTATCTTGAAATGCATATTTAAATTTTAACTGTTTTTATAAATATTTTCATAGGCATAACGGCCGAGTTGAGCGGCGGCACGAGCATGCAAAAAGCCGGAGGCTTTGGTGCAGGCGCAGTGCCGACCGTTCGAACGAGTTGTTAGCGGCGCGCGAGTCAGCGCGCGACGCGCTTTCAGCGCTTTAATCTTAATTATTAAGGTTTTTATTTTCATCTATATTTATTCTTTTTAAAGCGCTGAAAAACAACTCGTTTATGCGGATATTATCCGCTCAACTCGGCCGTAAGCGTCGCGCGCAGCGCGACGCTTACAATTACTATACCCTGCAGGTATTTTTGTCATTCATAGAGATGATAATATCACATTCTGTAACTCTTGAAAAGAAAAAATCCCTTAAAAACAAAAAGAATTAAATTATCATTTATGGCATTTTATGGTAATATGGATAAAAAGTAAGGCTGGTAAAATATGGGGAAATTGACAATGGACATGAATGAGATACTTCCAGACTTTCAGAAGTTCCTTCTGGACCGCAGCATGGCTTCTGAGAAAAACATACCTTTTTTAGCCTATTGGGTTAGCCGATATCTAACATTTGCCCGGAAACGGGATATCTCTACTGATGGTTATCAAGAATCAGCAGTAATCGAGTTCCTTAATATGTTGCGGGCAGATGAAAAGATACTCGATTGGCAACCCCGTCAGGCAGACGATGCGATAAAACTCTATTATTTTCATTATCTTGGAAAGGAAGGTACACAGCTTTCTGCTGAAATTTCTTCAAATGATATTTCCGAAATACTTAAGGAAACTAATCGTCTGATTAGGCTGAAACATTATTCGTACAGCACAGAGAGGACATATCTTCAATGGATAGAACGATTCTTTAACTATGCACTGCAAACAGGGAAGAAGAAAGAAATATCCGATATAGCGGCAGAGGATTTCAGAAACTTTATCAGTTATCTTGCCTTAAAACAAAAAGTTTCTTCTTCAACCCAAAATCAGGCATTCAACGCCTTGCTTTTTCTTTTCCGCAATGTACTTGGTAAAGAGACCGGCGATCTTGGCAACACGGTGCGTGCAAAGAGGGGGCAGAAACTGCCGGTTGTGTTTTAAGTGGATGAAGTAAAAAGCCTGTTTGCCCATATGTCCGGCAGGAATCTTTTAATTGCCGAACTGCTATACGGCTCGGGGTTGCGCCTTATGGAGCTTGCCCGACTCAGAGTGAAAGACATTGACTTTGATGCGGATACCATATTTGTCCGAAGCGGCAAAGGCGACAGGGATCGTTCAACTGTGTTGCCGTCGGCAGTCAAAGAGAAGCTGCGCGAACATCTGAAAGAAGTAAAGGTTTTGCACGAGCATGATCTGGCTAAAGGTTATGGAGAGGTATTTCTGCCCGATGCGTTGAGCCACAAATACCCGCATGCTGCAAAGGAATGGGCATGGCAGTATGTCTTTCCATCGTCTAAGCTCTCTGTTGACCCTCGGAGTGGAAAGGTCGGGCGTCACCATATCAGCGACACTGCGATACAAGATTCGATAAGGAATGCGTTGAGAAAAGCAGGCATACCGAAGCATGCCTCAGTTCATACACTCCGTCACAGTTTTGCAACGCATCTTCTCCAGAGTGGGGTTAACATAAGGGAGGTGCAAAGCCTCCTCGGCCACAAGAATGTCGAAACGACTATGGTATATACGCATGTGTTAAGAAATCTGTCGAACGCTCCCCAGAGTCCCCTTGATGCGCTGTACAAGGAACAGAAATCATGATCGAAGACAATACCGGCGCGCTCAAGATTGCAGTGATGAAAGACGGTCTCGCAAAACATGCTTCAGCCCATACCTTGCAACACAGTTTTGCCACTCATCTCCTTGAGAAGGGCTATGGCATCAGGACGATTCAGGAACTTCTGGGCCACAGAAATCTTCAGACGACAATGATTTATACCCACGTGGCTTCAAAAAACATCTTGGGCGTCAGGAGTCCTCTGGATAGATAATCCTCCCTTCTTGCGGGCAAGCTACCGCCCATAACCAGCAGATATGGTCGGCGGGCAGTAAAAATAGTAAAGGAGTTATTTGAGCCTGGCAAGGATTATCTACGGCCAAGAGCGGAGAGGTGTCTTAAGCGGAAATGGGAAAGATAGGAAGGGAATGTTGTAATATATTGGCAGGTCTCTCAATATAGAGAGGGTTTTTATCACTGGATTTTGAAATAAAATTAGGTAATTTTTAGATATGAATACTGTAATGATAGTTACTGGTGAAAGCTCGGGTGAATTATATGGCTCACTCCTCGCAAAAACACTGAAAAGTAAAATGCCTAATGTGCATATAATGGGTGTTGGTGGTGAGAGGATGAATAAGGCAGGCGTAGAACTCATCTCGGGTATATCAGATGCCTTCGGCATTGTAGAGGTTTTTTCAGCATACAGGAAGGTGAAGGCTGCATTCAAAAAGACTGTTACAGCGATTAAAAATCTTATGCCTGACATCCTCGTCCTTATTGACTATCCTGATTTCAACATTAAGGTAGCAGAGGTAGCTAAGCCACTCGGGATAAAGATATTATATTATGTGAGCCCTCAGGTATGGGCATGGCGAAAAGGCAGGGTTAAAAAGATCGCAGGCCTTGTGGACAGAATGGCTGTTATACTCCCATTCGAAGAAGGGATATACAGAAAGGCTGGTGTAAGATGTGAGTTTGTCGGCCATCCGATACTCGAAGAGATAGAGAGCGAGCTTCAAACTCCGAACTCCGAACTCCGAACTATCTTTAAAGTTGCTTTAGGTCTTGATCCAGACCGGCCACTCCTTTCCCTTCTCCCTGGAAGCAGGCCGCATGAACTTAAGAGACTCCTGCCTCTGATGATAGATGTTGTCAGGCAGTTTAAAAATAATCCTGAAATAAATTCAGGAAAGGATTACCAGTTCTGTATCCCCCTTACTCCAGATACAGATGAGGGAAGATATAGTCTTTATCTTGAAGCACTCAGGCAGGAAGGTGTGGTCATTAAAAAAGGTGAAACAGTAAAGGCACTTGCTGCATCTGATATGGCGGTTGTTGCCTCAGGCACAGCAACCCTTCAGGCTGCATTCTTAGAAGTCCCTATGGTTGTAGTATATAAACTTTCTCCTTTGACCTATCTGTTCGGAAGGCTTATTGTAGATGTCAGACATATATCGTTAGTCAATCTTCTTTCAGACAGAGAGGTTGTATCTGAACTCCTGCAGCACAGGGCTAATCCTGAAGATATAATAAAAGAGCTTAAAAAGATTATGTTTGATATGCATTATAGAGAAGAGATGCTCAATTATTATAGATTAATCAAAAGACCATTTTCAGGTATGAGGGCCTCAGAGAGGGTTGCTGAGATAATAATGGAGATGACAGGTTGGAAACAATAGAGACAATAAAGAGGATATTAAGACTGATCAGACCTTACTGGGGGGGGATTGTCCTTGCAGGCATTATGAGTCTTATTATCTCTGGAATTAACGGTGGGCTTGCATGGCTTGTAAAGCCTGCCCTCGATGGGATCTTTCTTGAAAAGAATAATACATTGCTGGCCATCCTGCCCTTTGCCATCTTAATACTCTATCTTCTGAGGGGATTATTCGCTTTTCTCCAGTCGTATCTTATGCGTTCAACTGGGGCAAAGGTTGTCAGGGATATGAGGAACAGACTCTTTGGACATCTGATGTATCTTCCTGTGGGACACTATAAGAAGGAATCCACAGGTTCAACCCTTTCTCGAATAACTAATGACATAGGCACCTTACAGGGTCTACTTTCCTTCTCAATAAAAGACCTGTTTGTTGAGAGTGCAACAGTAGTGGTGCTTTTAGCAGTGGCATTCTACAGGAGATGGGACCTTGCCCTTATGGCAGTCACAGTGCTTCCTGCAGCATTTTACGGTGCAGGCAGTCTCGGGAAGAGGTTAAAAAAGGTCAGCAAGAGGACACAGCAGAAGATCTCAATAATAACAGAATACCTTACAGAGAGTTTTAGCGGTATCAAGATGATAAAGGTCTTTGGCCGTGAAGGTGACACTGTCAGTAAATTCAAAGAGAAAAACCAGGACTTCTACAGAGAGATTATGAGGTCAACAAGGCTTATAGAGTCTACCTCCCTGTTGATGGAGGTTGTAGGAGGGCTTGGTATTGCCTTTGTCCTATGGTATGGTGGAAGGCTTGTTATAACAGGGGCAATAACCCCAGGTGGATTTTTCTCTCTCCTGACAGCAATATTCATGGTTTATACACCAGCTAAGAGGCTCGCAGCTGTTAACAATGGGATACAACAGGCAAGGGCATCTTTAGAAAGGATATCTGAGATAGAGAATAAGGAACGAGAAAAAGATGGAAATGTAATTATTCCGCATATAAGAGAAAAAATGGAATTTAAAAATGTCTCTTTTAAATATCCGGGTGTCAGATATGAGGCATTAAAGGATATAAACCTGAGTATTAAAAAGGGGGAGATAGTTGCTATTGTAGGAAGGAGTGGAGTAGGAAAGACCACGCTGGTTGACCTTCTGCCGAGGTTTCATGACCCTTCAACCGGAGCTATTTATTTAGATGGTATTGATATATCGTCAGCCGCACTGAAGTCCCTTAGAGGACAGATAGGGGTTGTGAGCCAGGATGTTATTTTGTTTAATGATACAGTGAGGAATAATATTGTATTCGGCAAGCCTGATGCAGGTGAGGATGAGATTGTCAGTGCTGCAAAGGCTGCCTTTGCGCATGAGTTTATTATAGAGCTTCCTCAGGGATATGAAACAGTCATAGGTGAGCGGGGTATAAGGCTCTCAGGTGGCGAGAGGCAGAGGCTTTCCATAGCCCGTGCTGTCCTGAAAAACCCTCCAATACTGATACTTGATGAGGCAACCTCATCCCTCGATACCCACTCTGAGATGATGGTGCAGAAGGCACTCGAAAATCTCATGGAAAACAGAACCACCTTTGTGATTGCCCACAGACTATCCACAGTCAGACGTGCCACGAGGATTATCGTCCTCGATAAAGGAAGGATTGTTGAGTCAGGAACCCATGAGGAGCTTATCGAGAGAGGTGGTATCTATAAAAGACTCTATGAACTACAGTTCAGTGCTCAGGCTGTGGATGTATCGTCACTATTATAGAGATGTATCTATTTTACAGTCTCATATATATTATTGCCCTGATTTTTTTATTCCCACTCGAGTATTTGAAGAGACCAAAGGAACTGAGGAGACGATGGTTTAGAGAAAAATTTGGTTTTTTAAACTCGTCACTCGTCATTCCTAAATCCCCCCTCCCCCCCTTTACTAAAGGGGGGTGTGGGGGGATTATCTGGGTTCATGCTGTATCTGTGGGAGAGGTCATGGCAGCACTACCCCTGCTTAAAAGACTCAGGGAGCGATATCCATCAAGAGGCATAATACTTTCAACAATCACTGACACAGGCCAGAAGGTGGCAAGGGAAAGGGCACCTGAAGGTACAACAATTGTATATCTCCCATTTGATATTACCTTAATCCTGAATGTAGCCCTGAAAAGGATAAGGCCTGAGATTTTAATCGTTATCGAGACAGAACTATGGCCGAATATCTTCAGGGTATTTAAAAAGAATGGAATCCCTGTTATTGTGCTTAATGGAAGGATTTCTGAAGGCTCATTCAAAGGGTATAAAAAGATCTCTTTCTTTATGAAGCGGATTCTTTCCTGTGTGGACCTCTTTGGTATGCAGGGTGAGGTATATGCTGAGAGGATAAAAAGCCTTGGTGTTGATAGTAGCAGGATTATGGTCTTGGGTAACTTTAAATTCGATATAAGACCTCCTTCGCAGATTCCCTTATGGACAGAAAAGATAAATAGGCCTGTTATCGTAGTAGGAAGCACTCATGAAGGAGAAGAGGAACTAATAACCTCTGTTTATATTGAGCTTAAAAAAGATTTTCAGGACCTTAATCTTATCATTGCACCGAGACACCCTGAGAGGTTTAAAGAGGTTGAGGATATGCTAAGGTCAAAAGGGATCCAATTTATAAAGCACTCAACACTTAACACTCAACATTCAACACTCAACACTTTTGAAGGTGTAATTATTCTCCTAGACACTATTGGTGAGCTCTCAGCAATCTATGGTATATCTGATATCGCAATCATCGGCAAGAGTTTTAGAGGCTATGGGGGTCAGAATCCACTCGAGCCAGCATACTGGGGAAAACCTATATTATGTGGTCCTCATATGGAAAACTTCCCTGTCATTGAGGATTTCTACAGAGAAGGTGCAGCCATCAAGGTCAATGAAGAAGGGCTTTATTCAAAATTAAGAGAGCTTCTCATCTTACCTGATAGGGCAAAAGAAATTGGCTCAAAGGCGCAGCGATTATACAGAAAAAATACAGGTGTTGTTGAAAGGGCAGTCGAGATTATTGCAGGGTATATCCCTGAATAGTAAAATAACACAATAAGGTAAAAATGCGATTACTTACCTCCATTCGTTCTTTACACCCTGATTGGGATGAAAAGATAGATACAACAAGAGGTTGTAAGAAGGATTTCTCATGGAGCAATAGGCTCGGCTGGACAGAAGACCTCATTCGCCGGGAAGAGACAGAACGTGAATCCGAACTCTCCACTTCTTCCTGGTTGGCGATGGGTAAGGCTGGGAAATGGTAGAAGATAGAAGGCAAATAAATAGTGGAAATAAGATTGAAACTAAAATAACTGGAGAATTATTCAATCTCATATACAAAGCAAACATATCTGGCTTAAGAAAAATAGAAAAGGGTAACATTCTGAAAAACAAAAGATTCAAAGAAACTATTGAAAAATGGTACGGAAGAAAAATTCCTTATGTAGTGGTAGAGCCTGACCTGATTTTAATTTTTGAAGATTATAATAGAGTAGTGGACGATAGCGTTATTTGTGCAGTGGAAATCAAGTTTTTTAAGGAAAGTCGAGACTTGAATAAAAAACTTCGTCAAGCCTATAGAGAATTTGGTCAACCATTGAGAAATTTACTTTTTGGTTTTGATGCGGCCTTACTTTGGCATATATTCAGCGAAGAAATAGACGAGGAGAAAATCAAAAACTACAGTCAATTACTTGAAGATACCATCCAAAAACTAAAACTGCCTATTAGTTATATCGCAACAAAATTTTCACAGAAGAAATTTAAAATATTTCAACCCTGGGATATCTATTATTCTGATGTGGACTATATCATTAGATCCTTAAAGGGGTTATTGGAGAATAGAAAAAATCCATTATTGACCAGTGGAGAGAATTTGGAAGCCCCGCCTTTTAGGCGGGGTAAAAAATATATAGCAAGGGTGGGGTTTACTTTTAAGGGGGTGCTTATGGTCACTGATTGGATTTTAGCAATCGCTACAGTATGTTATGTAATTGGTACTTTCCTGCTTTGGTATACTACGCGACAAATGGTCAAAGAAACAAGAGATGTTACAAAACTTTATATTCCGCTTTTACTAACATTTATTTATAAGCCTACTTACGGCATGAGTCAGAATGAATATGATAAATGGTGTAAGGATATAAGAAATGTCATAAGAGGTTGTATGGAGCCCTCACTTAAGAAGGTTTTTCCTGAAAAAGCTGACGAAATTTTGAAGCTTTTTGAAGGATGAATGCATATATTAAAGGCATCTGCGATATTTTGGTGATGATTAGATCTGTGATATTATATGAGAAGAGAGGCTAAGATGAACAAAGAAATATACGAAAGACTGAGAAAGATAGGTGAGCGTTTAAAGAAAGAGTATCATGCAGAAAGGGTTATTCTCTTTGGGTCCTATGCCACGGGAACTGCAACAGAAGACAGCGACGTAGATGTATTGGTCATTGCACCTACAAAAGAGAGATTTTTTGAAAGGATGGCATTTGTGAGGCGTCTCATAAGGGACTTAAGAAATGGTTTACCTGTTGCACCTATTGTGTTAACTCCTGAAGAAATTGAGGAGAGAAAAAAAGTTGGCGACCAATTCATAAGCGAGATCTTGGAAAAGGGGCTAAATTTATGAATGAGCAAAAAGATTCATTATCATCTCGTGACTGGTTAAAAATAGCAAGGAAAGATTGGGTTCGCGTCCGACATATGTTAGAAAAAGAGGATGCTGAAGCAGCCGGTTTCTTCTTCCAACAATCCTTAGAAAAATATCTAAAGGCGTTTCTCCTACAGCTTAACAACCGCAAACTTACATCCCCCCCAATCCTTGAACTTCTACATCAAGGGCATCTGTGACATCATGCGGAGGTCGGGAAGGGCGAGGGTCTAAAGGTTATATGATACCTTTTGAATTTCTCTACCACCTCGGTTATTCCATAAAAAAGCGTTATGCCCTGAGGAATCAGAAAAGGCTACCTCACAAGGTTATCAGCATAGGCAATATAACAGTTGGTGGAACTGGCAAGACACCTGCTACGATAGCCTTAGCAAAGGAGGCAAAAAAGAGGGGGTTTAAACCGTGCATTTTGACGAGGGGCTATAAAGGAAAGGTAAAAGACCCATGTTTTGTATTTGCAAACTCATCACTTATCACCCGTCACTCGTCACTATTTTATGGCGATGAGCCAGTATTAATGGCAGAGAGGTTACAAGACGTCCCTATTGTAAAATGTGCAGACAGGTATAAAGGTGGAGTATTTGCCCTTAGCTCCTTGCACTCAGCCCTTTGCCCTGATCTTTTCATCCTCGATGATGGTTTCCAGCATTGGGGACTCTTCAGAGATAAGGATATCCTGTTGATTGATGGCACAAATCCGTTTGGTAACAGAAGGCTGCTGCCGTTTGGCCCGTTAAGAGAACCTATCAGTGCGATAAATAGAGCTGTCATTATTGCGATAACAAAACTCCCCCTCACCCACCCCTCCCCATCGAGGGGGAAGGGTAAGGGAGGGGGTGGTCTGATTGAAGAGATAAGGCAATATAATTCAAAAGCACCGATATTTTTTGCGGAACACAGGCCTTTAAAATTTACAACAGCAACTGGTGATGTAATGCCTCCCGAATGGGCAAAAGAGAAAAGGCTCTTTGGCTTCTGTGGTATAGGTAGCCCTGAATCGTTTAGGGAAACTCTTTTATCAGCAGATGTGGAGTTAATAGGGTTTAAAACTTACAGAGACCATTACAGATACACTCTGGGTGATATACAAGTAATAACAAGGGATGCAGAACAGAGTGGTGCGGAGTGGATTGTTACAACAGAAAAAGATATAATGAGACTTAGGGGGCTGGATGTGTCCGAGAACTTCGTTGCACTTTCTATCGAGTTTGCGGTTGATGAAGGATTTTATGAAGAGGTTTTTAACTTTTGAACTAAAGAGGAATTTTTAGATGTCTCTTCGTGTTGTCATTCCTGCGAAAGCAGGAATCTATACATTAGGTTACTGGATTCCCGCTTGCGCGGGAATGACATGTGAGCCAAAGGCTCATGAGGGTTTTATTAGGAGGATTAGATGGTCAGGTATATAAATGTCAGGAGCAGGTCGAGGATTGAATTTATTGATATTACTGGAATGGTTCATGATGTTGTGAAAGAGGCGGGGATTAAAAGCGGTATCTGCTATCTTTATGTCCCTCATACAACTGCAGGGATCACAATAAACGAAGGTGCTGATCCGAGCGTGCAGCGTGACATACAGAATACCCTGAGCAGGCTCGTACCACATGATATGAACTATTTCCATAGAGAAGGCAATGCTGATGCCCATATAAAATCAAGCATTGCTGGTACATCTGTGAATGTGATTATTGACGAGGGCAAGTTACTCTTGGGCACATGGCAATCCATCTTTTTCTGCGAGTTTGATGGCCCTCGGCACAGAAGGGTAGCTCTCAAATTTATTGGTGATAGTTAAATCCTTCTCAGTAGACACATAGCATACGCTGCGATGCCTTCACCACGGCCGATGAAACCCATGCCTTCATTTGTCTTGGCCTTGATACTGATTACTCCTGAGGGGATTCCTGATTGTGATATGGCCACCTTCATGGATTCGATATAAGGAGAAAGCTCAGGCCTTTCTGCTATTATGGTTGTATCTATCCATGAGACCTCATATCCATTTATACCTGTAAGTTCAACAATATATTTCAGAAGGTTAATGCTTGATGCATCTTTCCATTGTGGGTCTGTGTCAGGGAAATGTTTTCCAATATCTCCAATGCCGAGTGCACCGATGATTGAATCAATTATTGCATGACACAGGACATCTGCATCAGAATGGCCGAAAAGTCCTTTTTCAAAAGGGATGTCAATACCACCGATAATGAGCCTTCTTCCTTCAACAAGGCTGTGGCAATCGTAGCCAAAACCTATTCGCATATCACTACTTCCCATTTCTCACTTTCCACTTTTTACTTAGAAGGAATTCTGCAATAAGAAGGTCTTCAGGTGTTGTTATCTTGATGTTGTTATAAGAGCCCATTATCACCTTTACCCTTCCTCCGTATCTCTCTACTATCGCTGCGTCATCTGTTGTGTAAAACCCATCCATCATTGCCTTTTCATAAGTAGCATATAGGATTTTATAAAAAAATACCTGTGGTGTCTGAACAGCCCAGAGTGAATCCCTTTTCAATGTCCTCCTCACAATACTGTCTTTGAGCTCTTTAATAGTATCCTTAGGGGGTACTCCAGGTATGACACCATCACAATCCCTCAACTGTCTTATTGATTCCCGTATAAGATTTTTCCCTACCAGGGGCCTCACACCATCATGTATAACAACAATACCGGTGTTGTCACCTACCTGTTTGAGACCATTATATACAGAGTCCTGCCGCTCTTTTCCTCCTGGTGCTATCCTCTTTATCTTTGATAGGCCAGATTTTTCAAAAAGCTCCACCCCTTTCTCCATATCTTCTTCTCTAAGCACAGGGATTATCTCTGTTATCTCATCAACAGTCTCCAGTGTTTCGAGGGCCCAGAGTAATAGAGGCTTGCCCATAAGGGTTTTAAAGGACTTATTCGTGCCAGGGCCAAACCTTCTGCCAAGTCCAGCCGCAGGCACTATTGCTACGACTTTGTCTTTCATTTGACTGTTAACCCTATAGTTGCAATTTGTTCTTGATCATGGAAGGCAGATGCGATGGAAAAGGACTGCCATCAACACCTTAAAGCCCTCATGCATGGCCAGCCAGCCTCTTTGCAAAATGCACTTTTAGTTAAATCTGCATTTATGTGAATCATAATTAAATCATGTTGATTTGCAGGGCTTTTACAGCGCATCTGTCTTCCTTTTATGCAATGTTTAGGTTGACTGTTGACTAATGACTGTTATTTAATAGCTCTATATTCTTCCCTCTCGTATTCTTCCCTTGTCTTTGAGAATATCATCCGCCCGGCTGTCGTCTGCAATACGCTTGTTACTGTTACCTCGGCATTCTTTCCTATAAGTCTTCTTGCATTCTCTACAACGACCATAGTTCCATCATCAAGATATGCAACTCCCTGGTTATGTTCCTTGCCCTCTTTGAGTACAAAAACCTTCATTGTTTCACCCGGCAGCACAACCGGCTTCAAGGCGTTAGCCAGTTCATTTATATTGAGGACAGATACTCCTTGGAGTTCGGCAACCTTGTTCAGGTTAAAATCGTTCGTTATTACCTTTGCGTTTAAGAGCCTTGCTAAGGCAACAAGCTTTGCATCAACCTCTCTTATCTTCGGGAAATCCTCATCAACTATCCTTACTGTTATATGGGACATCTTCTGGATCTTGTGGAGGATATCAAGTCCACGTCTTCCCCTTGCCCTTTTTATAGGGTCGGCAGCATCTGCTATATGTTGTAATTCCTGAAGAATGAACTGAGGAAGTACGAAAACCCCTTCGAGGAACCCTGCCTCACAGACATCTGCAATACGTCCGTCTATTATTACGCTCGTATCGAGGATTTTAAGGTTCTCTTCAAAGCTCTGTCCCCTGAAAAGTCTGAAGATACCTGCAATCGAAATCCCCTTACCCTTGCTCAGGCCGAGCAGAAGTCCCCCATAGCCAAATATTGCACTCAGTGCAAAGGATACAGATGTTGTATCCTCACCGAGAACTGGCTTTAAAGGGAGCATAAGAAGGTTAGCAAATAAAAGGCCGAATGAAATGCCTAAGATTCCTCCAATAATTGTTCCGAGTTCAACCTTCTTAAATATTAACTCTGTAGCTATAACAATCAGGCCTAAAAATCCCCCCAGCAGGACACCGTAAATTCCATAACCATACTTAATACCTAAGATGTATCCTGAAATTGCAAAGACCGAAAAGACCACAAGCCTTAAAATTAAAAACACCTATCTCACCTCCTTTCAATTCAAGTTACAACTGCCTTTAAGATGCCTTGATGGTGACGTAAAACTTTCTACCCCCCCGGTTAATAAAAAGAAGAACTGTTTCGTTCTTTTTTATGTCTGAGACAATCCTGTTAAAGTCGTTTAAACCTTCTACCTTCTTTTTGTCAACCTCCTGGATGACATCACCCTTCTTTATCCCGACCTCATCTGCTGCGCTTCCATGCTCTACTCTCACAACAACAACTCCCTTCTCATTCTTATTGAGTCCTAACTGCCTTGCTATTTCTTTTGTCAGATCCGTGAGTATAATGCCTGTAAATACCTTCCCCTTTGAATCATCAGGTAACTGGTTTGGCACAGCCTCAGCTATTTCTCTCGGTAACTCAGCAATAACCACATTAACCGTATGTTCCTCTCCTCCCCTTAGTATCTTAATGGATAACTCAGTGCCTACCTTACTCTGGGCAACCATATTTCTTAAGCTACCCACATCTTTTACTTCCTTACCATTAAACTCAAGGATTACATCGCCTCTTAGAATACCGGCCTTTTCAGCAGGGCTACCTTTTGCAACATCACCAACAAGGGCACCCTTCGGTTTTTTGAGACCAAACTTCTGCGAGAGTTCAGGTGTGAGTTCCTGTATGGTAACACCAAGCCACCCTCTGATAATCTTTCCCTTCTGGGCAAGCTGATCCATGATAAGACGAACCATATTGCTCGGCACTGCAAAACCTATTCCCTGGTATCCACCTGTTTTCGAAAATATTGCTGTGTTTATCCCGATGAGCTCTCCCTTTATGTTTACAAGCGGTCCACCTGAATTTCCCGGGTTTATTGCAGCATCTGTCTGAATAAAGTCTTCATAGTCTGCTATCCCGACATTAGCCCTTCCGACAGCACTTATTATCCCCATCGTGACTGTATGGCTCAGGCCGTATGGGTTACCTATTGCGAGGACAAACTCTCCAACCTGAAGCCTGTCAGAATCGCCCCAGGGGATGGTTGGAAGCCTCTCTGCATCTATCCTTATAATAGCGATATCTGTCTTAGGGTCAGCACCCACTACCCTTCCCTTAAAAGCCCTCTTATCAAAAAGGGTTACCCTTATCTCCTCTGCCTTTTCAACCACATGGTTATTGGTGACTATATATCCATCCTTTGAAACAATAACACCAGAACCAAGACTCTGCTCCTTCCATTTCTTTGGCATCCCAAAATCATGGAAAGGAAAGAAATCAAAGAATGGTTCTTCAAAAAGAGGAGACCTCTTTATAACCTTTGTAGTTGATATATTTACAACTGCAGGCGAGGAAGCGCTGACAATCTCGGAGAAGGCCCTGCTCGTCTCCATCATCTGCCTCGGCACATTTGGTGTAAATGGCAGATAACCCTTCTGCTGACCTGTAATCTTGCCGAGGATGTAAAATGTGAGTCCGCCTAAAAGAAACCCTGACAGTAGAATCGCTATAGCGATAAATATCCTCTTCTTCATAAATTTAATTATAACCACCAAATCAGGCTCTTGTAAAGTAATCGAATTCATCTCACAATAGATGACCTTCCAGTAGCTTTTTAGAGTTCGGTTCAGGGTGTCCTTGACCAAATACTCCGTATTGTGGTAATTTTTAGAGTTCAAATTTAAAAGTTAAAAGTGAGCAATTTTAAAATTTAGTAATTCCTAACTCATAACTTTTAACTCTTCGCTTTTTGATAAATCTGAGGAGGTTTTGATGTTAAAGCGTTATCTACTGGCACCTGGCCCAACACCTGTTCCTTCAGAGGTACTGCTTGCAATGGCAATGCCGATAATACACCATCGTTCACCAGATTTTCTTCCGGTGCTTGACTCTGCAAAGAAAGGTCTTCAGTGGTTATACCAGACAAAAAATGATGTGCTTATCCTGTGCTCAACAGGTACAGGAGGGATGGTCGGCTCTGTTAATAACTTTTTCAGCCCTGGGGACAAGGTTATTACTATTAATGGCGGAAAATTTGGTGAAAGATGGACAAAGATATGCCAGGCATATGGACTTAAGGTTAAGGAGATTCTTGTTGAATGGGGCTATGCAGTAAGATTAGAAGATGTTGAAAACGCTTTAAAGAAAGACCCTGCTATAAAGGGAGTCTTTGTGCAGGCATCTGAGACATCAACAGGTGTTTACCATGATATAAAGGCACTCGCATCTATAGTGGGCAGGTTCGAAAACACAATACTTGTTGTTGATGCAATATCAGCACTTGTAGCCCATGATCTCAGGATGGATGAATGGGGGATAGATGTACTGATAGGTGGCTCACAGAAGGGGCTCATGCTACCTCCAGGACTTGCCTTTGTAGGTATAAGCGAGAAGGCATGGAGGTTTGCAGATAATGCTAAATGTCCAAAATTCTATTTTAATTTTAAAAAAGAGCGCGATGCCCTCGCAAAAAACCAGACAAATTTCACATCTCCTGTTACCCTGATTATAGGGTTGAATGAAAGCATCAAGCTGCTTCAAAGAGAGGGGCTTCAAAATGCTTTTAAACGCCACGCTAAACTTGCGGCAGCAACTAGGGCTGCAGTAAATGCGATAGGACTCGAATTATTCTCAAAAGAGTCTCCGAGTAATGCAGTGACTGCAATATGTGCGCCTCCAGGGATTGATGGCCAGGCCATCTATAAGAATCTGAGGGAAAAATATGGTATAACAGCAGCAGGTGGCCAGGGCGGGGCAAAGGGTAAGATATTCAGGATAGCCCATCTCGGCTATGCTGATATGTTTGATGTAATCACTGCAATTGCTGGTGTGGAGATGGTATTAAAGGGAATGGGACATCCTGTGAAACTCGGAACAGGTGTTGCAGTTGCCGAAGAGATGCTGATGGAGGACAGATGAAGGTTCTTATTAGTGATAGCATCTCACCAAAGGGTATCGAGATACTCAAAAATGCAGGGCTTGAGGTTGATGTAAAGACAGGTATGAGGCCCGAGGAACTGAAGGCAAGTATTGGTGATTACCATGGTCTGATAATAAGGTCTGCAACAAAGGTAACGGCCGAGATAATAGATGCAGCCACAAACCTGAAGGTTATAGGACGTGCCGGTTCCGGGCTTGATAATGTTGACATGACCGCAGCCACAAAAAAAGGTATTGTCGTGATGAATACGCCTGGTGGAAATACAATCACCACAGCAGAGCACACGATTGCCCTGATGCTTGCACTTGCAAGGCAGATACCGCAGGCCACAACTTCAATGAAGTCTGGCAGGTGGGAGAAGAAGAGGTTTATGGGTATTGAGCTATTTAACAAGACACTCGGCATTATCGGCCTGGGAAACATAGGCAGCCAGGTTGCAAAGATGGCACAGGGGCTTGCAATGAATGTGATAGCCTATGACCCTTTCCTGAGCGAGGATAAGGCAAAGGCAATGGGGATAGAAAAAGTAGAATTGAACGAACTCCTTAAGCATTCTGATTTTATAACTATACATACGCCACTGACCCCTGAGACAAAGGGGATGATAAACTCAAACACTATAAAGATGATGAAAGACGGTGTGAGGATAATCAATTGTGCGAGAGGTGGTATTATCGTTGAAAAAGACCTTTATGATGCCCTTATAGACGGTAAGGTTGGGGGTGCGGCACTCGACGTGTTCGAGAAAGAGCCGATAGAGAATGATAATCCCCTCCTTTCAGTTGACAACATAATCTGTACACCACACCTCGGTGCAGCGACTGAAGAGGCACAGGAAAATGTTGCGCTCGCAGTTGCAGAGCAGATAATAGATTATCTCATATACGGAACAATAAGAAATGCTGTCAACTTCCCATCAATCCCAGCAGACCAGGTGGCGAGGCTTCAGCCTTACATCAACCTTGCTGAGAAACTCGGCGGATTCGCTGCCCAGATATTCGAGGGTGGTGTCACCGGGATGACAATTGAGTACAGAGGAGAGGCATCCGAAATTAATACTGCCCCTGTCACAATAGCTGCTATAAAGGGATTCCTTACACCCATCCTTGAGGAGACAGTGAACTTTGTGAATGCACCTTTTATCGCAAAGGAGCGTGGCATCGAGGTTAAAGAGACGAGGAGTACTGATGCAGGTGATTATCAGAGCATGGTTGCTATTAGGATAAAGGCAAAGGACAGAGAAAGCTATCTTGCAGGCACACTCTTTAGCAAAAAAGACCCTCGTATTGTGGCTATTGACAATTTCAAGGTCGAGATTGTTCCTGATGGAGAGCTTCTCTTTATATATAACAATGACAAACCAGGCGTCATAGGGAATATCGGAACCCTCTTTGGCAAAAACAATATCAATATCGCGAGGATGCATTTTGGAAGGGAGATAGCAGGTGGCAGAGCGATTTCTGTCCTCAGTATAGATACCCCTGCCACACCTCAGATTATTGAGGAGATAAAAAGACTTCCCAATATCCTTTCGGTCAAACAGATAACTCTCTAAGCGAGGTTTTAACATGCCTAATGTCATTGTAGTAGGTGCACAGTGGGGTGACGAGGGTAAAGGAAAGATAGTTGATTTTCTTACCGAAAAGGCGGATGTTGTTGCGAGATACCAGGGAGGCCACAATGCAGGCCATACTGTCGTAATCAACGATGAGAAATTCATACTTCATCTGATCCCCTCAGGAATACTTCATAAGGGTAAGATGTGTCTTATAGGAAATGGTGTTGTAGTTGACCCAGCAGCCCTTATAGAAGAGATTAAGGGCCTCGAGGAAAGGGGAGTTGAGGTTGGTAAAAACCTTTTCTTAAGTAAGAATGCCCACCTGATAATGCCGTATCACATGGCGATAGACAGAGAGAGTGATAGGTTTAAAGGTACGAAGAGGATCGGGACAACAGGGAGGGGGATAGGCCCTACTTATGTTGACAAGATGGCAAGGATAGGGATAAGGGTTGTAGATCTGCTTCAACCGGAGGTATTCAGAGAGAAGCTGAAGGTAACCCTCTTGGACATCAATTTTCTGCTCGAAAACCTTTACAGGATTCCAAGATTTGATATTGAGGATATATACAGTAAATACATGGGTTATGCTGAGAAACTTTCAGAATATATTGCTGATACAGATATTATTATAAACAGTATGATCTCCGAGAACAGGAATGTGCTGTTTGAGGGTGCACAGGGCACACTCCTTGATGTAGACCATGGAACTTATCCCTATGTAACCTCTTCGAATGCGACTGCGGGAGGCGCATGTACAGGGCTCGGTATAGGGCCGACAAAGATCTCGAAGGTCCTTGGAGTCGTAAAGGCATACACAACAAGGGTTGGCAGTGGGCCTTTTCCAACAGAGATAAAGGACTCTCTCGGTGATAAGCTCAGGGAAAGGGGTGGAGAGTATGGTGCAACAACAGGCAGGCCGAGGAGATGTGGGTGGCTGGATACAGTTATACTGAGGCACTCGGCAAGGATAAATGGACTTACAGGCATCGCTATAACAAAACTCGATGTTCTCGATGGCCTGGAGAAGATAAAAATCTGCACCTCTTATAAATATAAGGGGAAGATATATGAAGAATTTCCCAAAGAGATTAATATCCTTGAGGAGTGCGAGTCTGGTTATGAAGAGGTGGATGGCTGGAGCGGAAGTACCATCGGTATAAGAGAATTCAAAAGACTTCCAGAAACAGCAAAGGCTTATATAAAAAGGATTGAGGAGATATTAGGCGTCGAGGTGCAATTAATCTCAACAGGCCAGAGGAGAGATGAGCTCATCCAGATAAAAGAACAGTTCTGATGAATCTTTTAAATCTCCTCTATCCGTCAAGATGTCCGGTATGTGAAAATACATCTAATGTCTTCTATCATTCACCTATCTGTTCTCTTTGCTGGTCAGGGATAAAGAGATACGATGGCCCATCATGCAGGATATGTGCAAGGCCCTTTTCATCGGAATATGCGGATGTCTGCGGGGAGTGTATGAAAAAAATACCTCCGTTCTCTAAGGTTCTGAGCTATGGGCTCTATGAAGGTGTACTTGCAGAGGTGATTAATACATTAAAGTTTCATGGCATAAAGAGGCTCTCCAGGCCTCTCGGAAGTCTTTTGCTAAATCTTGACCTGCCTGAAATTGATGGCGCCGTCGCTGTGCCATTAGGCATAAAACGACTTAGAGAAAGAGGCTTTAACCAGGCACTCCTTATAGCAAGGGTCGTATCAAAGGAGATAAAGATTCCTTTGATGATGGATATTCTTTTAAAGAAAAAGGAGACGCCACCACAGATAGGGTTGTCTGCAAGGGAAAGGCTATCAAACCTCAAGAATGCATTCGAGGCAAAGGGGAATATAGAAGGTATGCGGCTTTTGCTCGTAGATGATGTGATGACAACAGGGGCAACAGTAACAGAGTGCTCAAAACAGCTTATAAAGGCAGGTGCAAAAGAGGTTATCGTTTTAACCCT
>JACRGU010000030.1 GCA_016212245.1 Nitrospirota bacterium | reverse complement strand
CTCACCTTTAACAATGGCGATATGGATGTTGCTATCCACATCGTTAGTGTACACAATAGCATTAAACTCACCATACTCTGTTGGAAATTTTACAGTCGCAAGCCTTTTTACAAATGACTCTGTCCTCATCCTATATTTGATGAGGTCTTTAACGGTGACTATCTTGAGGTTATGTCTTTTTGCAAACTCCATAAGCTCGGGGACCCTTGCCATTGTCCCATCGTCATTCATTATTTCACAGATAACACCTGCTGGGTAAAGCCTTGCAAGTCTTGCCAAATCAACAGACCCCTCTGTCTGCCCTGCCCTCTGAAGTACACCACCAGGCCTTGCCTTCAAAGGAAAGACATGGCCAGGTCTTGCAAGATCCTCTGGTTTTGTCCTCGGGTCAATAGCAGTGCATATTGTTCTTGACCTGTCTGCTGCTGAGATGCCTGTTGTGACCCCTCTTTTTGCCTCTATCGAAACTGTGAAGGCAGTGCCAAAGGGTGAGGTGTTCTCATCTGTCATCATCGGGAGTTTTAATTCCTCTACGCGTTCTGGAGTGAGCGAGAGGCAGATAAGCCCCCTACCATATTTGGCCATAAAATTGATCGCCTCTGGTGTTACCATCTCTGCTGCCATACACAGGTCACCCTCGTTTTCTCTATCCTCATCATCAACGAGGATAACCATTTTCCCCCTTGCTATGTCATCTATGGCTTCGTCAATTGTATTGAATTTATACTTCTCCATCGCTAATCCCTCGTAACATATCCCTCTTCCATCAGAGTCTTCATAAACCTCGAATCTCCGTTTACCCCTCTCTTCAAAAATCTCGCAACATACTTTCCTAAAATATCCATCTCGATATTCACAGTATCTCCTGGACCTTTGAATCCCATCGTCGTAAGCCTTGCTGTATGCGGGATAATCACTACTGTAAAACCATCTTTTAATATATCAACAACTGTGAGACTTATTCCATCTACAGCAACCGAGCCCTTCTCAACAAGAAAATCCATCATGTCTTTTCCAACCCTGACCTCTATCTTGAAGGTACTTCCCATAATTGTCTTTGATCTTATCCTTCCTACACCATCAACATGACCTGTTACAAAATGTCCGCCGAGTTTTGAATCTGGCCTGAGCGAAAGTTCGAGGTTTACACGGTCTCCGGATTTCAACTGACCGAGGTTTGTTGACCTCAGGGTTTCATCAGAAAGGTCAAATGTGATAACGCCACCTTTTGCCTCGACTGCTGTGAGACAGACCCCATTTATAGAGATACTATCACCTATCTTTGCATCTCTTGCAACATCTTCAGATTTAAGTGAAAGACTTGCACCTCCTGTCTTCCTTATAATAGAGATTATCTCTCCCATCTCGACTATAATGCCTGTGAACAATTATCTACCTTCTCTACCTATGGATTTTTCATAATCTTTCATATACTTACCCTCTTCTTCTAATTTGAATTCTAATCTCTTCTGGTATAAGCCAAATAGGTCTACCTTTTCTGACCACCTGGCCTTTACCTTCATGATATATACCTTTTCCTCAATAGCAGTCCTCTTTTCAATAAAGATATTGTCCTGTCTTAGAGGTATTTTGAGGTCTATGGCCAGATTGAGTAATTTTGCCCTGAGCTTATCTTCATCAAGACCCATTGACAGGATTTCCTTTGCATCAGCCCTGAATCTAAAATACTTAAAATATGGTTTACCAAAACTCGCTCCAGTATATCCAAACCCTATCAGTATTGCGAGGATGACGAGAAGCTTTACAAGACCCCTCTCATTCAATGTACAAGCCTCCCGATTCGATTAAACCTGATCCATCTCTTGCCATCCCATGACCAGTAGATAATAAGGGCTCTACCCCTGATATCATTTATGTCAACATATCCCCAGTAACGGCTGTCATAACTCTGGTCCCGGTTATCGCCCATCACAAAGACCTTATTTTTAGGCACAGTTAATGGCTCGAAGTTATCTCTCCGATCATTCCCCTTCGGCCTGATATAGCTATCAGTATGCTGGGCATATGTTTCCATGGCTGCTTTCCCATTCACATAAACAATCTTATTTTTTGATTCTACCTTGTCATCCTCGATAGCAATAACCCTTTTTATAAAATCCCTTCCCGGGTCTTCAGGATATTTAAAAACTATTATATCCCCTCTTTCAGGTTTCTTGAATACTAAAATGCGCCTATCAGAAAAAGGTATCTTTGTGCCATAGATGAACTTATTGACAAGGATATGGTCACCTATCAGAAGTGTTGGGACCATTGAGCCCGACGGGATCTTGAACGCCTGAATTATGTAAGCCCTTATCACGAGGGCGAGGAGGAGGGCTGTAATTATAGCCTCTGCATATTCCCGTATAAGTCTTTTTTTATCCTTTTTCACTTAGACATAACCTCAGTGTGCGGTATCACTTTCTGGAAGACAAGCCCTGCTGAGCCGATGACCCCTGCCTCATCACCGAGGGAAGATGGTATGATCTTTACTGTCTCAAACAGTTCTCTGAAGGCCCTCCTTGATGCCTCTTTTATAGCCTCCTGCACATATATATTCCATGCCCCTATAAGCCCCCCGGTAAGTATGATAGCCTCCGGGCTCATAAGATTGATAATATTTGCAATGCCAATACCCAGGTTTCTTCCTGCATCTTTAAGTATCTCCCTCGCGAGGCTGTCACCGTCAAGTGCTGTCGTGTAAATGTCCTCTGGTGTGAGCTTATAAAAATTTCCCTTACAGCATTCTCTTAGCAGGCTCTCAGTGCCCTTTTCGAGTGCAGAGACAGCCCTTGCTATCATTGCCCTTGCTGATGCATATAATTCAAGACATCCTGTATTCCCACAGGGACACTTTTCACCATCTGCATTTATGCTCATATGCCCTACTTCAGCAGAGACATCAAGGAGTTTTCCATCCTTTATAATTCCGCTGCCGATGCCTGTGCCGAGGGTGAGTAGGACAAAGTTTGAGAATCCTTCCCCAGCACCAGCCCACTTCTCTCCGAGTGCAGCAGTATTCGCATCGTTTTCTATGAAAACAGGCACTTTAAACCTTTTCCTTGTTTCATTCACAAGGTTAATTCCCTTTATTGCAGGTAGATTTGGAGAGGTTAAAACCCTGCCATTTTGCCTGTCAACAAGTCCTGCTATGCCGAGTCCTATACCTGCCACATCTTCAGAAAAAAGACTATCTATCGTCTTAAAGATAATGTCAAGTATCTCGCCAGAAGACGGTTCCTTTATCTTTTTGATAATCTCACCATCCCTTGAGACCAGAGCTACCCTCAGATTTGTGCCACCGAGGTCAATTCCTATCGCATATTTTTTTGACATATTCATAACGAACTCCGTTCTCATTGAAGATTGCAAATTGGAAATTTTAAATTTTTAAAGTGAAAATCGTTAAATTTTTCAATCTTCAATTTACAATACATCTGAGATTTCTTTTTTCACAGGAATCGGCTTGATTGTCCGTTTTACAATATCGGTGGTATTCGCAACCCAGAGCTTATCAAACAGCAATCCAAATCTCTCTTCGAGTTCTTTCATTATAGGCCCTCTGATATCTTCTCTTAAGTCCCACCACTTCCTCTTTATCTGGCCGAACCCTTTTTTCCTCGTGCTGTATATGAACTGTTCTTCTGTCTGGCCCTCTTTCCGCTCTTTTGCAAATTCAGTCTTTATGAAATCATATACCTCATTTCTGAAATCCGCTGGAAGGTGTTTACTGTCGTATATAATGTTCTGGAAACCTGTGGCAAGATGGATCTCTGATGTCCCTGTCTCAGGGAACATGTTGAATGCCTCCTCAGGTAGTGTGGATGCACCATGCTGCACAGCCCCTGAAAGCCCATATTCCCTTCTTGCAAGGTATGAAAGTGTTCTAAGTGTATCAAAATCTATCTTTACCTTTGCGAGTGTTCCATCAGGCAGAACAACCCCACCATGGCTTGTGCCTGTCTGGACACTGAGTTTGCTTAACCCCTTTCCTGATTTAAACGTCTCATTAAAACCATTCAGATACGCCCTCAGTTCATCAGGTGTGCTGTTTTTACCCCCTATCTCTCCAATCTCTCCACCAATGGATACCTCCACCCCCTCAGGCTGGATTTCTCTTATATACGAAGCAAGCTCTGCTGTCTTTTCAAAGTTCGGCCTTTGCTGTTCTCTGATCGTCTCTCTGTCAAGGTCAACGAGTGTGGATGAATCAATATCAATATTATAAAACTCGGCCTCTATCGCCTCTTTGATCAGTCCTCTTAAGTAATTAGTTTCAGCCTCAGGGTCAGCGATATAGTTTCTCCTCACGAGCTGGAAATGGTCACCCTGAATAAATACAGGCCCCTGATAACCCTCTTTTACTGCTGCAGCGAGCACTACAGTAGCATACTCGAGAGGTCTCTGTTTTGTATATCCAATCTCTGAACGGGCTATCTCGAATATAAATGGGCCGATATTCATCTCGATAGCCTTTCTGAAAACAGCCCTTGCAACATCGTATGTAAACCCCCTTATATTGATTGCAGGGACAGTGAAACCTGGATACTCCCTGCCCATCTCCTCATAGAGACCCTGAATAGATGCTGGAATCGCACCTGCTGCCTTTGCTGCCTCCTTTATAAGCATCAAAAAGGCACGTTTTTGGTCGTCCTCTGAAAATACAGCCTTATAGATAAGACTATCCATTATGTTTTTCAGGCCGACGATGTCTTTTACCTCTACCCTGTCTCCACTGATGGCAAGGATATTTTTTAATTCCTTAATCTCCATCGTCCACTCAATCTTTTTTTACTTCCTTTTTCTCGACTACTTCTTCTTCCTCTTTTAGACTCACATCCCTGACAAAATCAGGACATCTTTGCCCTGCCTTCATGGAAAATCTCTTCTGGCAGTCTGCCCTCCATGCACATACAACACATATATCTCTTTTGGAACTCATCTTACCTCCTGAAATACCAGCTTAATACCTTCTCGATATTTCTGACTATGTTATCCTTTGCATTTATTATAAAGATTCTGTCTGAGATCTGAAAGAGTTCTTTTTCCATCCTTATTACCTCTGGAGGGTCAGAAAACCTAAGCCTTAATTCTTCTTCAAACATCGGCACAATCTTATCTTTCATCCTCAACTCTGTGTCCATGAAGAAGACGGCTATTTCAGGTGAAAGGTCTGAGACCCTGTCAAAGAAGGCTGATATCTCTTTTTGATATATCTGTTTTGGAGGAGATGATTTTACCTCCATATATAAGATTGAACCGTCAACCTTTGCGATAAGGTCATAGTCACCACCGATTCTGGGTCTCTTGAATTTTATGCCCCATATTGCATCTGCACAGAACTCCCTCCTGAATATCTCTGACAGAAACCATTCGAGTGTCTCACCAAAACTCTTGATAGGCTGTTTTATAAGTCTGTATCCATTTGGTATTTTTTCTGCTAATCTGATAGCCAACAGATATCTTAGATAATCTCCTGTGACTTCAGCAGTTGCATACCGAGTTACCCTTTCAAGCGTAAAGAGATTTTGATGTTTTATCACATCACGAAGGAAAAGGCGGAAGGAATATTTCTGCAGCATGGAATAAAAATCATCTATGAGTTCTGCTTCTGGCAGAAGTAAATCTTCTGAAGGCTCTTTTTTATATACCCTGAAACCCCGGCGTTTGAGGAGCATACCGAGGGGAGGTGTGAGTTCTGCGAGTGATTTCCTGAGCCTTTTTATCTCGGTCTTCAGGGAATTGATTTCGGTATGCATCTCTTTTTCTATCATTGGTTTTATCTTCCTACCGCATGTTAGCTATCTTAATCTCCTCTATCGCCTCTTTTGCAATAACCCTTACATCATGATTTTCATCGCTTTCCATTTCTCTGAGGAATGGGATTGCATCTTTATGTCCAATCACTCCGAGTAGATAGGCAGCGTCGCCTCTGAGCACTGGATTTTGGTTTTTCAAAAGTGGAAGGATGTATGGGATGGCTTTTGATATATTTTCTAAATCTTCTACTTTTAATGTCTCAATAAGCGCTGAAATACCGAGCCTCACCCTGACCCTTTCATCAGTCATCAGGTCTCCGATGTGTACATATAAGCTTTTGTTATGTTTGAACATATCAATGATATTTTCGAGAAAACCGTTTTCCATGTAATCTGCGATCATGGTCTTCAGGT
>JACRGU010000027.1 GCA_016212245.1 Nitrospirota bacterium | reverse complement strand
TATAACACAAAACTTTTATCAACTTTAAATTTCAGATAATTTTATAACTGTATATTTATAAAAATCAAGCTATTTCTTTTATAATACTTCTAATGCCATTGTTTGCATCTATAGACATAGGATCTAATACGCTCAGACTTCTTATAGGTAATATTAAGGATAAGAGGATTGAGCATGTATTTTCTGACAGGAAGATAACACGGTTAGCCGATGGGATTAAAGAGACCGGAAGACTCAAGGATAAAAATATTGAAGCCTCAATAGCAGTGCTCAAGGAATTCTCTTCTATTATTTCAGGATACGAGGTAAAGCGTGTCAGGGCTGTTGCTACAAGCGCCTTGAGAGAGGCGTACAACTCAGATATATTTATAGAAAAGGTATTTACTGATACAGGCATCTCAACAGAGGTTATATCAGGTGAAAAAGAGGCAGAGTTTATACTTAAGGGTGTCCTTTCGTCTTTTTCTGACTTCTCACTTTTTACTTCTCACTTCTCACTTATTATAGACATAGGAGGAGGAAGCACAGAGTGGATCCTCTGTAGGGGCACGCATCCGGTTGATATGGGAAGTATCCCTATCGGTGTTATAAAACTCAACAGGAGTTTTATTAAGACTGACCCTGTCTCAGAGGCTGATATTGCAGAATTAAACAGAGAGCTCATCTCATTTTTAGACAGACTTAAAATCAGGATTGGACAACATATAGAGAAAGACACACACTTTATAGGAACTGGAGGCACCTTCACAACTCTTGCCTCTATTGACCTCGGATTAGAGACCTATTCGAGGGAAAGAATACATCTCCATAGAATACCTTTAAGCAGACTACAGGATATAAGCAAAAAATTATTAGCCCTTCCCCTGAGGGAAAGGAAAAATCTCAAGGGGCTGGAACCCGAGAGGGCAGACTTGATTATACCTGGCATACAATTTACAATTAACACAATGAAATGTTTTAAGTTTGATGAATTAACTGTAAGCGATTATGGCCTTCTTGAGGGAGTACTTCTCGAGATTTCGGGAGATAAATGAAAAAAATATTCCAGAGACCAACGAGCCTTAAGCAGGTACCATTCAGGTTCTGTCCAGGCTGCGGACATAGCCTTATCCACAGGCTAATCGCGGAGTGTATTGACAATTTAGACATCAGGGAGAGGGTAGTGGGGATTGCTCCAGTTGGATGTGCTGTATTTGCCTATGACTATTTCAATTTTGACATACTCGAAGTCGCACACGGCAGACCTCCTGCTGCAGCAACCGGACTCAAACGTGCCATGCCTGACAGGATAATCTTTTCCTATCAGGGTGATGGCGACCTTGCTGCAATCGGCACAGCCGAGATAATTCATGCTGCTAACAGAGGAGAAAATATCTCAGTATTTTTTGTCAATAATGCAACATACGGGATGACAGGCGGCCAGATGGCACCCACTACACTCCTCGGCCAGAAGACGACCACAACACCTTCGGGGAGAAAGGTCAAAACATCAGGTTATCCCCTGCATGTATCAGAACTCCTGTCCACAATTGAGGGTGCTTCCTATATTGTCAGAACCTCGGTAGATTCTTACAAAAATCTAATAAATACAAAAGGGGCAATAGAGAAGTCGTTCAGATACCAGATGGAAGGGAAAGGATTCAGCCTTGTCGAGATACTCTCACCATGCCCTGTAGACTGGGGATTCACACCTAAGGATTCAATAACATGGCTTCGTAAGGAAATGATGTCTGTATACCCTCTCGGAACATTTAAGGATAAATTTGAGGAGACAGGGTAACTGGAAAACAGAATCATAATAGCAGGCTTTGGTGGTCAGGGCATACTGTTTTTAGGAAGAATCCTTGCATATACAGGTATGCTTGAAAACAGAGAGGTGACATGGTTTCCATCTTATGGGGCAGAGATGAGGGGTGGAACTGCAAACTGCACTGTGATAATATCGGATGAGTTGATAGGTTCCCCTGTTGTTACGAATCCTGACATACTTATTGTAATAAGTGATGCATCACTCAAGAAATTCCAGCCGAGGCTCAAACAGAATGGCCTAATCATATTCGATTCATCCCTTATTAAAGACCCTGCACTACGGACCGATATAGAAATTGTCGGAGTTCCTGCAACAGAGATTTCTACTGCTATTGGTAATACAAAATCTGCTAACATGGTATTGCTTGGTGCCTTAATTGCAAAAACAGGGCTATTGAAAAAGGAATCCATATTTGAGGCCCTCGATAGTTCAATGCCTATCAGGAGAAAGAAGAGCATCGAAGTAAATAAAAAGGCTATTATCGAAGGGATAAGATTCATTGAGGATAAGAAAGGCTAAGATACCTGATCTAAAGCAGGTTCATAAACTCATAAATGATTTTGCAAAGAGGGAGGAGATGATCCCGAGGTCCCTCAATGAACTCTATGAAAACCTGAGAGATTTTAGAGAGTCTTTGCACTGACATACCAGCCCGAATTCTTTAGAAAGATAGGGTTTATTGATATTGATAAATCAAGCCTTCCCCAGAAGATATGGGGAGACTGTTTGCGATGTCCCCAGTTTCCAGAATGTAATGAACATGCAGTCATCATCAATTTCTAAGCTGTATCTTAATGTATACCTTTCCCCGGAGTTCATTGATATGCACCTTAAGCCGCTGGTTTAATTTATTTTCGATAAGGTAGTTTTCGATCTCTTCTCTCATAGACTCAAATTCACTGCCATGAAAATCACTGATATGCTTTTCATAAAAATCTACCAGTTCTTCTTCCTTTATCTTTATAAACGGCCTTATCTTAAGGTCAATATATTCCCTCAGCATTTCATCCTCAGAAGGTGACTCTAATCTGATCTTTTTCGCCTCTCTAAGAAGAAGCAACCTGTTGACCATTGTATTCAAGACTTCATCTTTTGTTACACCTCGAGTCACCTTCAATGTCTTCGCATATGTTTCCTCCAATTCGCTCAAGGTTATCGCGCTATTATCCACAAATGCGACCACATGGTCTTTAATTTCAGCAGTGACAAGTGACAAGTGACAAGTGACAAGTGTAGTAACAAGTAACAAGTGACAAGTCACATGTAAGAAAAATTTGAAATTTTTAGAATGCATGGCCTATGCTGAAATGTAGTTCACCACTGCTCTCACCTTTTTCCCTCTGAAGTTTGTGCCCGTAGTCTATCCTTATAGGGCCAACTGGAGTGTTGTACCTCATACCAAGACCGGTGGTGTATTTAAAATCTTCGGGATTTATATCTTTTGCCTTCAGCCAGACATTTCCTCCGTCAAGGAATGCAACAATCCCTATCCCTTTGCCTAAAGATGTCCTTACTTCAGCGTTTGCCATAAGAAAGGCATTACCACCTTTGGGGGTCCCGTCTGCTCCTTTGGGACCGAGGGTATCCTGCTCGTAACCCCTTACAGTAGTCCTGCCCCCAAGGAAAAACCTCTCAACAAGTGGCATATCACGAGTCTCACCGAACCCCTGAGCAATACCTCCCCTTAACGATAGGGCAAGGACGAGCACCTTGGTTAGCTCCTGATAAGTACTACCGTGAAATATAAGCTTTATAAAATTCGTCTCTGACAGAAATGCAGGTGAAGCAAATTTAAGTGAAACTCCCGAGATGACGCCCTTCTTAGGATCAAATGGATTATCCCTCGTATCATAAACAACCCCAGGCCTTATACCACTTATAACAAGTGTGCCTGTATCCTCTCTGCTCAGGACAACATCAGGTTTTACATCAAATGTCTTCACGAGAGAGAACTCATAATACAATTCAGTCTTTAATATGTCACTTATTTTTTTCTCAACCCCAGCAGTAGCACCGTACCTCGTCAATCTGTATCTCGTCTCTCTGGTGTCAATATTTATTTCCCTTTTGTCTTCACGGAGTAAAAATACCCTGAATGGTATAGGCACACCAAGAAACCATGGCTCATGATACTGCAATATATATCGCCTCTCGAGCGAACTCAGCTCAAACCTCAATGAAGACTGCCTGTTCATACCCCAGAGATTCCGGTAGCTTAAATCAAAAAATCCCCTAAATCTCTCATAATCACCATACCCCAGACCGAATTCTACAGCACCTGCGTTGCCTTCATTTAATTTTATCAGGATATCCCTTTTGTGGTCGTATCTATCGATCACTTCCACATCAACCCCTGTAAATAGACCTAATCTGTAGAGTCTCTGCCTTTCTTTAGCGAGGATATGATAATCAAATGGTATGTCCTCGTAGTGCTTGAACTCCCTTTTTACTACCTCATACCTTGTACTGTAATTACCGGTAACTATAGTCTTACCAAAAAACGTTAAATCGCCTTCATCTATCTGAAATGTTATAAATACCTTTTGCCCCTCAATGTTTCTCTTTACTGAGACGGCTACATCTGAAAGGCCATGGGTGCTGTATAACTCAATAATCCTGTAGCGCACATCTGAGATATCAACCTCGTTGTATGGATCACCAGGCTTTATCCTGACAACTTTTTTTACCTCCTCCTCAGAGATGAGATTTGTTCCGGTAACATAAACCATCTCAATCTCTGTCTTTAATCCCTCATTTATCTTTATAATAATATCCGTGGCATTAGAATCTTTTTCGTATCTTGTCTGAAATTCTTCAACATTGACTGTCAGGTATCCGAGGGCATTGTAAAATTCTTTAATTGTCTCTCTGTCTGTATTGATCTGGTCCGGATTATACAGGCCCCCTTCTTTAAGGGACATTATCTCTTTCAGATTCTTCTCTGGCAGAGT
>JACRGU010000032.1 GCA_016212245.1 Nitrospirota bacterium | reverse complement strand
GCCTGCCTGTGCGTTGCACGCAGACAGGGGAGGGAAAAAGGGCGGGTGATAAATCTTCATCTCTTTTCAACATAGCCATAATATAATCCTCCAGCGGTTAAGTGTCAAGAGTAACAATCAGTATCCTGACATAACCGGGAGCTTATTTTTTGCCCCTCTTTTTTTATGAATGGTTTTTAAACAGGATGGACGTTCAGATGCCTTTTTATACCACTGTGCAAGTTTTTCTGCTGCCTTGATTTCCTTGAAACCTTCATCCAGCAGATAATAAATTATTTCTTCCCTTTTTATTGCCCTTTTAGCCATTTTTGATACCTCTACATCTCCACTTTCTGTTTTGAAATATACATAGGCAATCGTTCCTTCTACTATTTCTAAAAAATACTCTTTATCCATTTAAAATTGGTTTATTACCATAACCTATTGTAACCACTTCATGGAGCCATATTTGCCATCAAAATGTCAGACTCTAAGAATATCCTCCGCCGATTAGTGCTGCCGCGGTTTGCATAGGTAGTTCCATCTTCATAAGTCCCTGTTTCCGTATGACTCGTATCATCCTTTGATGATATGGCAACAATCTGGATATTTACCTTCCTTATCTTTGACCTTTCAGTAGCAGTAAGGGTAACACCGTAATAAGGGCTCGGTGCTGGATTTGGGATAGGATTATTACTGCCATCATAATACTTTATCTGAAAGTAGTCTATATTTTCGACAAAGGGCTGAGTATTTCTCGTTATTTGGTCATTGACACTATCAAAGGCATAGGTAATAGCATCTACCCCTGTATTCACCTTACTGCCTATTGAATAGCTGTTTATCAAATTACCAGTGAGGGTTAAGGTATCACAATCACCATTACTGCAACCTGTGCAAGTGCAGTTTGCTGACCCACCATTTACCGCTACACTCGGATTTTCAAATTTACCGCCTCCATCATCTATAAATATAGGTGTTGTGCCAGTTTGGGATTCGAAGTTAGTGTTAGTTTGATTACTTACAAACAATACACTATTACCACCAGCAGCGCCCCTATATAATACAGTCTCTTTGGTAGTTATAGGCGCCCTGAAAGTTATAGAATTTTCTGTTGCAGCAGTTATCTTTTCTTTAAAGATACTTACATCCGATGTAGATATAGTATATGTGTTTACTGCAGGGGTAGTGGAGTTTAAAGTAAGTGTAGTATAAGGGTCAGCAGGATTAAAGGCATCGGCAAGATTAACAGCCTCGGAAGTTCCAGTAGTGCCGGCAGTAACTATATTTATAATCTCACCACCAACAAATCCTGTAGATGAAACTACAGTTAGTGTTGATGCCCCTGCTGCAACATCAGCGGTTAGTATCGCCCTTTGGACACCTGCACCAGCCAGCCTCATTTCCCTTGTCAGAAGGTCTAACGCAGCCCTGGCATTCTGCTCGGCATCCACAAGCTCGCTCTGCAGTTTATGGCTCTTCTGCTGACTTATAAAGACATTATATGCCGCAAGCATTACAATTGCCCCTATAGCCATGGCTATTAAAAGCTCAAGCAGGGTAAAGCCTTTTTGATTTGTCTTTAAATATATAAATAAATGCATAGATTAGGCTGCCTTCGACAGCAACACTTCAGCAATTACATAGTTTTAAACAACCCCCTAACCCCCTTTATTAAGGGGGAATTAAGGGGAACATTCCCTTTATTAAGGGGGAATTTTTTAATCCCCTTATCAAAGGGGAGCTCATTGGGGTTGTTCATTATTGAAATTCCTTGTATATTAGATTATATCCTTTATTTTTACTTTAACTTCGTCAATCAGCTGAAACTCTTCATCAAAGGAGTAAGTGGATATCTCCCGGCTGCCCGATTGATAAATACTGACTGACTCTGCCTGCGGGTCAATAAGGATAACCCTATTAACACCAATCGAAAGATAATCCTTTACCTTCTCCGTCATCTCCCATAATGTATTATCAGGAGATATTACTTCTATTATCAAGTCGGGCGGAGTTTCAAGCATTCCTTTCGGCAATACTTGCAGTTTTGCTTTATTTATATAAATTATATCTGCTGCCCTTACTCGTAACGGAAATTTCTTTATGACAACCCCGACTTCACCTACAACCACATATCCTCTATTGCCAAAATAATCCCTTAGCAATTTAGCTAATCCAGATTCTATTAAACCATGTATGAAACCGGTTGGTGACATATCCCTCCTTTCACCGTCTATAATCTCGTAGTTCCCTTCTGGAAGATGGTCTAAATCATCATAAATAAACGGCATCTTTTCCAACACAGCAATATTTTCCATTTCATCCCCCCTTGATTATAAGTGTTAAGATATTTAAATTAGGTGTTCGCTTCGCTCACACTAACTTTGATTACAGAGATTAAGTTTAGATTACAGAGATTTTAATCTCCGGAATCTTTTTATAATCGCTGGAATCAAGTATAGGATTGAAATTCCTATACTTAAATTTAACCTGTACAGGTTGTTCCTGTTGCATCAAAATCCTTACACCCCTTCATTGTGGCGAGTGTTACACTATTAGAGCCTGTCTGGTCTGTCCATGTAACTATAACTACAATGAGTTTTGTGTTTGGATATGTATTGGCAGTGCCAGCCGCATAATCAGCTATATTCACTATTCTGGTATATATACCTCCTGCGTTTCCTTTTTCATCGAGACCTGCCACCTGACTATCAACATTTGTTGTGCTTGTAATGGTAGAATAAGAGGTATTGTTTGAGGTATTTGAATCGTTTAATGCAGAATCCACAAAAGTTTTATTTTTCAATTCCTCCAATTTATCCTGTGCCAGTGCAACTGCAGCAGTATACCTCTTTGCATTGTCATTGTATTTTATTGTATAGACATTCATTGAAGATAATCCCAGCAGTGCAACGGTAAGGATTACCACAGCAATAAGGACTTCAAGTAATGTAAATCCATTTTCACTGTTCATTATTGCTGACTCCATGAGCATGGTGTTTTAGATTCTAATTTCCATGCCTTTACCCTTCCAGTTTGAATTACAGTAATAGCCCTCAATCGAGGATTTGCGGTAGCAGCATTATCATCTACAGATGGAATCAGATAAACAGCTCCCAGCTTGTTTGAAAGGGCATTCGTCTGAAAGGTGAAGTTATCCGCCGAAAAAGTAACAGGATCTGTAATATTGCCGACGCAATCGGTCTCTCTGACTCCTGTATTTACCCCGCCGAATATTATACCTTTTGATATATCAGATAGATTTACTGTTTTAACAAGTAAGTTATCTGATGTTTCACCAGTATTAGTGCAATCATAACTGGAATTATATGAGCCTGATGTGCTAAAACCATTACTACAATTGTCATCATAAATCAAATACCGGTTATTAGCACTATCAAATACCATTACAAAATCATTATTCTCCTTCACTGCCATCATCTTTGCCCACTGCATATCTGAGGCTAAATTTCTTACCGCGCCATTTACCCTGAATTTGGGAAGCTGGAGAATAAGACCCGGGATTGTTACTGCCGCCACAATCCCGATAATGGCAATTACTACTACAAGCTCCACAATAGTAAAACCTTCACTGTAGCCTTCCGTTATTCTCATACGCTATAATATATACTCCTTATTTATCAATATCAACCCAAAAATGTGTTTAGCCACGAATTTTCACGAATGGACTCGAATAAAAGAAGGAATCCTTGACCCCTATTAATAATATTTTAAAAATCTTTTCTTTTAATTCGTGAATATTCGTGTAAATTCGTGGCTAAAATTAAGTTTTTGTTCTTTAGAATATCCTCTTCCCGAAGGCTGAAAGGATAAGCTCTGCGCCAAGCTCGGCAGTAGCGTTTTTATAATCGAGGATGGGGTTTATCTCAACCATATCCATCGAGCAGAGCATCCCTGAATCTGCAATCTTTTCCATTGACAGATGTGCCTCCCTGTAGCTTAAGCCCCCCTTTACCGCCGTCCCAACCCCGCCGGCTATTGACGGGTCGCACACATCCATATCAAAAGAGAGATGGATGTAATCCGTATTTTTTGCAATCAAGCTGACAGCCTCCTCGATTATATTAGATACCCCTTTTTCATCAATCTCTTTCATGGTATAAACCTTAATCCCCGAATCTGCAATAAGCCCCTTTTCCCTCTCATCGAGGTTTCTCACGCCTATAAGAACAGCATTATTGCTCTCAACCTTTGGGAAAAATCCCCCTATTCCGGTCAATGCCTTTGCACCCAGCCCAAGGGATACAGCCAAAGGCATACCGTGGATATTGCCGCTGTTCGTAGATTCAGCCGTATTCATATCGCCGTGGGCATCGAGCCATATCAGACCGATATTTTTATCCCTTTCTTTTAGGAAGCTGCTTACACCTGCAATACTTCCTATTGCTAAACTGTGGTCGCCTCCTATCGTAAGGGGAACAGCCCCGTCCTTTAATACATCGCTGACCATATTGCTCAATTTTATGCAAACCTCTCTAATCTGTGGTAAATATCTCGCATTTTTATCTTCTAAATTACACAGCTCGGGAATCGGCGACGGTATATCGCCGATGTCATCTACAGAAAACCCAAGTCCCCTTAACCCTTCGGCAAGCCCTGCAATTCTGAGGGCGCTCGGTCCCATATCCACTCCCCTCCTGCCAAAGCCGAGGTCAATCGGAACACCAATAATCTTTACCTACTCTCCATTCACCATTTATAAGCATCTTTAGCCTCTATTCCTCCTCTCCCATTGCCCCTATCTTCCCTCTTCCCTGCATCCTG
>JACRGU010000031.1 GCA_016212245.1 Nitrospirota bacterium | reverse complement strand
ATAGTGAAGAGGTTTTTAGCATTAGTTTTATCATTATTGCTACTTGTAGTGTTCACTGTGGGCTGCAAGCCAGCTGAGACACCAAAGGCTCCTGAGGCACCGAAGCCAGCTGAGGCACCAGTACCGGCACCAGAGAAGCCAGCACCAGGCAAGTAAATTAGTAGATTTTCAGGGATGGGGTATCTCCCATCCCTGAAAATTGATTTTTAAGCAAAAAGCTGGTATAGTTATTTATATTCTATCTGATTTTTAATGCGAAGAGTGGGTTTCCCACTCTTTTGTTTTATAGGATTTATTATGAATAATGATATAAAGCAAAGGGTTTTAAAATTAGCAATGCAGGTTGCTGATGAGCAAGGGGTAAAAATATTCGATATTGAGTTATTAGGAAAGGGTAAGTTATTGCTCAGGGTTATTATTGATAAGGAAGGTGGAGTTACCCTCGATGACTGTGAGAGGTTTAGCAGGAGCCTTGAGGCTGTTCTGGATATTGAAGACCCGGTTCCGGGGTCATACACGCTGGAGATTTCTTCCCCTGGGCTCGACAGACCACTGAAGGGCATAAAGGATTTTAAGAGAAATACAGGTAAACTTGCCCGCATAGTTACGGTAGAGAAGATAGAAAATCAGAATTTTTTTATAGGCCGCATCTTAGAGGTTGGCAGTGATTTTGTAAGGCTGTTAATAAATGACCGTGAGATAGATATACCACTTGAGAAGATATCAAAGGCAAGGCTGGAGGTAGAGTTTAAATGACAAAGGAACTCTGCTATGTAATAGACCAGATAAGCAGAGAAAAGGGGATATCGAGAAAGATATTGCTTGAAGCCCTGCAGTCTGCGCTTCTTTCTGCTACAAGAAAAAGGTTTGGGGGGGGGACTAACATAGATCTCAGGATAGACCCGAAGACATGTAATATAGTTGCCTTTGAAACGAAAAAGATTGTCTCGAAGGTTTCGAATAAGAATGAAGAAATCTCTATTGAGGAGGCCAGGAAGATTTTTCCTGAGATAGTGGAAGGAGCTGTGGTCAATATACCTTTAGACCTGCACGACTTTGGCAGGATTGCTGCCCAGACAGCCAAACAGGTTATCTTTCAGAGGGTGAGAGAGGCAGAAAGAGATGTGATTTATAATGAGTTCAAGGATAAGGTAGGACAGATTGTAAGCGGGATGATAATGAGAAAGGAGAAGGGAATATATTTCCTTAACCTCGGCAGGACAGAGGCAATACTTCCGATAAAGGAGACACTTCCTAATGAAAACCTTAAGAGAGGCGACACTGTCAGGGCCTTTATTGAAGATGTGAGGATTACAACAAAAGGGCCGGTGATAATGGTTTCAAGAACCAATCCTCAGTTTGTTGCCGGTCTATTCAGGATGGAGGTTCCTGAAATCAATGATGGGCTCCTTGTAATTAAAAACATAGTAAGGGAGCCAGGCGAAAGGACAAAGCTAACAGTATATTCTAAGAACCCAGCTATTGACCCTGTGGGTGCTTGTGTGGGGATGAAGGGTACAAGGGTGCAGTCAATAGTACGTGAGCTCAGGGGAGAGAGGATAGATATCATACCGTGGACAGATGACCCGAGGCTGCTTATTGCGAGGGCATTAAGCCCTGCGACTGTTGACAGGATAGGGATAAATGAGGAAGATAAGACAGCTATGGTAGTTGTCAATGACCAGCAGCTCTCACTTGCTATAGGTAAGAAAGGTCAGAATGTCAGGCTTGCAATGAAGCTTACAGGCTGGGATATAGATATATTGAGCGAGACTGAATATTCTAAAATAAGGAGGGAAGAGGCAGACAGGATACTTTCTCCCCCTTCTGTTGATGGTTAAAGACCTGTCAGATTTTCAGATACAATATATAAAAGGTGTAGGGCCTCAGAGGGCCAGACTTTTGAGCCGCCTTGGTATCAAAACAGTTAAAGATGCCCTGTATTACCTCCCCTATAGATACGAAGACAGAAGCAGCCTTAGAAGGATAAGTGACCTGATATACGGCAATGTAGAAACTGTATCTGGAAGGGTCATTTCTGCTGAAGTGATAAGCCTCACGGGAAGGAATCTAAAGATATTCGAACTTATAGTTAATGATGGGAGTGGCCTTTTAAAAGGTAAATGGTTCAACCAGCCTTTCATGAAAAAGAATTTCGAGGTCGGTGATGAAGTGGTGCTTTGCGGGACTATCAAGAGAAATCCTTACTGGGGAATCGGATTTGAAATGGATAACCCTGAATATGAGATTATGAGTGATGATGGTGATTCGTTAATCCATACGAATAGGATTGTGCCTGTATACAGAGTGACTAGTGGACTTAGTGTAAGGCAGATCAGGTCAATAATTTTCAATCTTATAAACACATGCATCAAGGATGTGCGTGATCCGATACCTGTAGAAATCCTGAGAAGAAACGGTCTGCGTGGTCTCTTTGAAAGCCTTTTACAGGTTCACTTTCCTGATGTAGGTGTGGATATAGAACCTCTGAACAGGGGAGTAAGTGACTTTCACAGAAGACTTTCTTTTGATGAGCTTTTTATGCTCGAGCTCGGACTCGCTGTAATAAAGAGGGGGAATGTACTCGAGAAAGGGATTGCATTTAATCCTGAAGGTAGGCTTCTGAAAAGACTTATCGAGATGCTTCCATTCAGGCTAACGAGGGCGCAGGAGAAGGTATTCAGTGATATTCTCAGGGACATGAAAAGGCCTCACCCCATGAACAGGCTTATTCAGGGTGATGTGGGATGCGGAAAAACTGCTGTTGCCCTGATGGCTATGACAGTTGCAGCTGAATGTAGGTATCAATCAGCCTTGATGGCACCAACAGAGATACTTGCAGAACAGCACTACATTAATATACACAGGATGATAGAAGACCTGGGGTTAAAGATATGTCTGTTGACAGGGAGCAAGAAAGATAGACCTCTGAAAGAGATTGCTTCAGGTGAGATTGATATAGTTGTGGGAACCCATGCACTTATCCAGGAAGGGGTGGTATTTAAAAACCTCGGTCTTGTGGTCATAGACGAACAACACAGATTCGGTGTAATGCAGAGGGCCCTGCTTAGGAAGAAGGCGATTAATCCTGATGTCCTTGTAATGACAGCTACTCCGATACCGAGGACACTTGCACTCACATTATACGGTGACCTCGATTACTCTGTTATTGATGAACTCCCACCTAACAGGAGACCTGTGATAACTCTATTATTTAACCATAGGCAGAAGCACTATGTATACAGGCTCATCAGGGAAGAGGTAAAAAAAGGCAGAGAGGTTTATGTTGTTTATCCGATAATAGAAGAGTCAGAGAAGACTGACCTCAGGTCAGCGATAAAAGGTAAGAATGCCTTTGAGAAGTTCTTTCCTGAATTCAAGGTAGGACTGCTTCATGGGAGGATAAAACCGCAGGATAGGGAAGAGATAATGGCATCTTTTAAGCAGGGGGAGATAGACATACTGGTCAGCACAACCGTAATAGAGGTGGGCGTTGATGTGCCGAATGCAACGCTTATGCTTATAATACATGCAGAGAGGTTTGGACTTGCCCAGCTTCATCAGCTAAGGGGAAGGACAGGTCGTGGTTCACAGCAGTCTTACTGTATACTGGTAGCATACGAACCCTATGGGGAGGAGGCGAGAAAGAGACTTAATATAATGGTTAGGAGTAATGATGGGTTCAGGATAGCAGAGGAAGACCTGAATATAAGAGGGCCAGGAGAATTTTTCGGAACCCGTCAGTCAGGTATACCAGACCTCAGGATAGCAAACATTGTAAGGGATGCGGAACTCCTTAATGTAGCTAGGAGAGAGGCATTCAGTCTCATTGATAGAGATCCTGATTTGAAAGGCTTTCCTCTGCTGAGAAAGTCTCTCGAGACATTCTGGGAAGGGAAGATTGAACTGTTTAAAACAGGATAAAAGGGGTCCAAATCCCGATTTAGACCTTTAAAGAGCTAGTAGGACAGGCGTCTCGCCTGTCCTGGAAGGTGAAACAACTTGACAGCCGAGACGGCTGTCCTACTTTATTGGGGAGATTAACAAACTTTCTATATCGGGATTTAGGAAGGGGGGTGTATGTGGAAGAGGTTAAGAAATAATTTTGACAGTGGGATTGAAAAGATAAAGTGGTTTTCATCATTGCTTTCAGACAGACTTAAGATAGAGTATTCAGTGATGAAACTGCTTTACCAGTCAGAGCAGATGGAAAGAAAAAAGGACGAACTGATGAAAACAATTGGCCAGCGTGTTTATGAGCTGAGAGGATACTCTGATAGGTATATCCTGAAAGATAGGATTATAATGGAAGCCTTTAGCGAGATCGAGAAAATCAATAGTGAGATAGATGCAACAAAAAAGAAGGCATCAGAGATAAGCAGAATAGAGTCATGACTATTGGCAGGGAAGGCTGGTGAAGATATAAAAATTCTGAGACAACCTTTCCTGCCAGCTAAGGTTTTATGTATAGCATAATTCCATATATAATGGCCTTCATCTTCGGCTCTGTTGTTGGCTCATTCCTTAATGTCTGCATATACAGGATACCAAGGGATCTATCAATAATTATACCCTCCTCGAGATGTCCTTCCTGCAACAGCCCTGTCAAGCCGTGGGATAACATACCAATATTAAGTTATATATTTTTAGGTGGCAGATGCAGGGCGTGTAAAGCGAGGATATCCCTTAGATATCCTTTTGTAGAGTTCCTGAATGCAGCATTTTATGTCATGGTCTTATGGAGATTTGGTTTCGGATGGCATACGCTCATGTATTTTGTTTTCTGTTCAGCCCTTATTGTTATAGCATTCATAGATTTGGATTTTCAGATAATACCTGACAGGATTACACTGCCAGGTATCCTGATAGGGCTTCTTACAGGCGCTTTTCTTCTGCCTGACCCATTTTTGAGATATTCTCTCCTCGGATTCAAAACATCAATTATAGGTTTTCTTGTAGGTGGAGGTCTCTTCTATGCAGTTGCCATCCTGAGCCGAGGAGGTATGGGAGGCGGGGATATAAAGATGATGGTAATGGTTGGTTCCTTGATGGGCTGGAAATCAGTGCTTCTTACAACATTTCTTGGGAGCCTCGTGGGAGCTATCTTCGGAATATCTATAATGCTTTTTAAGGGTAAGGGCAGAAAGACAAAGATCCCATTTGGTCCATTCCTTGCTCTCGGCTCAGTTATAACGCTTTTCTACGGCCAGGAGATACTCTACTGGTATCTGCGGGGTAATATTATATGAGGACAGAAATTGTAGTTCTGATCTTGTTTTTATTCCTGTTTACGCTTCTGGTCTTTTTTTATATCCTCAGGGCTTTTTACAGGTTCTATAAAGAAAGAGAAAGATTAAAACACAGGGACATATCTCAGGTCGGATTTGTTGTGGATACATTTCATGAGCTTGTATCAAAGCTTAAAGAAAAAGAGAGGGAACTCGAAGTCCTCAGGCAGAAGGCAGAGGACAGGGCATTAGCAATTGAGGGTTATAACGAAAACATATTGCAGAGTGTCCCGAGCGGAGTAATAAGTTTTGATGAGGAACTGAAAATAACAAAGATGAACTTATCTGCTAAGAGGATGCTTGATATCAAGGAAGAGATGGTTGTCGGAAAACATTATACTGAAATCCTTAACAAACCTGTAACAGACCTTCTATATGATAGGAAGATTGTAGATAGAGGTGAGATAAGCTATATAACCGCTACTGGGAGAAGGATATGGTTAGGGCTTAACCTGCATCCTTTAAAGGACAGAGAAGGTAGAACAATAGGTCAGATACTTATTTTTACAGATCTATCAGAGCTTAAGGCATTTCAATCACAGATGACACTAAGGGAAAGACTTACAAGTCTTGGAGAAATGTCAGCAGGTATTGCGCATGAGCTGAGGAATCCCATGGGGGTGATTGCAGGGTATACAAAACTTCTATCAAAGAAAGTGGATGATCCCCTTAAACCATCTGTCGAGGCGATAATAAAAGAGGTGGAGACGATGGACAGGATTATCGCTGACTTTCTTTCCTTTGCCAAACTTACAGAACTGAACATAATAGAGATCAACCTTAAAAAGATTATTGAGGATTGTGCCTTCAATATTATTGGTGAAAGAACAGATATCAAGGCCAATATCTTATTTGATGTGATACCAAAGATAAAAGGTGACGAGGTGCTTCTCAGACAGGCATTTACTAATTTAATTCAGAATGCTGTAGAGGCGATGCCCAAAGGAGGAGAGATAGTAATTTTTGCCTCTGCCGGAGATTATCTTGAGGTCTCTATAACTGACACAGGTCACGGTATCCCAGAAGGCATTGAAGACAAGATTTTCCTTCCTTTCTACACTACAAAAGAGAAGGGCACAGGTCTTGGCCTTGCGATAGTACACAAGATAGTCGTTTCCCACGGTGGAGATATATTTGTGGAGAGTAGTGGCGGTAAGACGACATTCAGAATAAGGTTCCCGCGGAGCCTTATTAGTCCTTCGCACAGTCAAGAGTCATAAGTCAGAAGTCATTAGAGGTTTTTCCATTGTAAGGGCATCGAGCATCCCCCTTTCTTTTAACCGCATCTTATTTTTATGGTATCTACTTTTTTCGTGGTCATAACCTATGAGGTGAAGGAGGCCATGAATCAGGAGCCATCTCAGTTCTTCGTCGAGGGTGAGTCCGTGCTCGGCTGCCTGTCTTTGGGCCAATGGCATGCTGATAACAATATCACCGAGAATAAAGTTCGGAGTTTTTAGTCCGGAGTTTTTAGTCCTCGATTTGAGCTTAGTAACCTGTAACTTTTTTTTAACTCCGAACTCCAAACTCTTAACTCTTAACTCTACCTGGGGAAATGACAGTACATCCGTCGTTCTGTTTACTCCTCGGTACTGATAGTTCAGTATCTTCATCCTCCTGTCATTAACTAAGAGTATGCTGAGTTCAGCCTTTTGGAGTCCGAGGAATTGGAGTGCCTTCCCTATGTACTTTCTTATTCTCTGAGGATTTACCTTTATTAGCCTTTGCTGGTTCTTTATATAGACCTTCATCTGTAAAATCAAAACCTGGATAATCTATCCTTTTATGAAATATGCCTGTGAGTATATAAGAGAAACGCTTTTTTATCTCATATATATCTTTTAAGGTGAGCTCGCATTCATCAAGCTGGCCCTCGAGGAATATGTGGTTTATTATCCTGTCAACAAGCGCAGTAATCCTTGATGGTGTCGGGTCTGTGAGAACCTTCGATGCAGCCTCAACCGCATCTGCCATCATTACGAGTGCGGCCACTCGTGTCTGTGGTTTTGGGCCATGATATTTATAATCTTCCTCAACAGGTAATATATCCCCTTTCTGCTCCTTTGCCTTCTGATAGAAATAAGTGACCAGCGTAGTACCGTGATGCTGCTCTATAATATCAATAATCGGCTCCGGAAGTTTATATTGCCTGGCAAGTTCAACACCTTCCTTGACATGGTTGACGATTATCATACTGCTCATGTGGGGGGTTAATTTATCATGTTTACTGATTGAACCACTCTGGTTCTCCACAAAATAATCAGGCATTTTTATCTTGCCGATATCATGATAATATGCACTTACCCTCGCAAGGAGAGGGTTTACCCCGACTGCTTCTGCAGCGGATTCTACAAGATTTCCAACAATAACACCGTGATGATATGTGCCGGGTGCTGTAACCATAAGGGTTTTCATTACTGGTTGATCGAGGTCGAGAAGCTCAAGGAGGCTTATGTCAGTAGTAACCTTGAATAAATATTCGAGAAGGGGTAGCAGCAGGGAAACGATTGCAGTGACACTTATGCCTCCGAGTGCAGCAAACATTATTGAAGGTGGTGTCTTTGCTGTGAAAAGCTCCCCTTTGAAGAGGAGTATTATTATTACAGTAAAGACATTTGCTGCAATTATATAGACCCCACCCCTGAGAAGTGCAGACCTTTTTTTACACCTTATAACACTGAAGGCTGCTGTAAGGCTACCAACGAATGCATAGATTGTGAAGGATGCATCATGAAGCCAGAGCCCAGTGAGAAGGCTGACTGTGAAAGAAAATGTAATCGCAGTATGAAAGTCAAAAAGGAGTGTAACAAGCATTGCCCCTGCTGGAACAGGTATCCCGAACACAGCACTATCTATAACTTTAAACCCCAGACCCTTGGAGAGACCGAGCAACAGATAACCGAACAGCCTTCCTATCAGGAGTGTGCTTATTAGCATCAGGCCAAGAAGCAATAACATATTGTATTTTTTAATATAGGCAGGCTTGTATCTCATTATATCTCTGTAAAGAATGAACAGCAACAGGCAGGCGATAAGGAATCCCCCGATTAATTGTCCTATACCATATTTTTCCTGTACGGACAGGGCAGCCATGAACGCGCATATAATGATGAAAAATATCCTTATGAGACTATGTTTGCTATATTGCAGTGGGACCTCCCTTACCTTTGCAGGGGTCCCCTCAAGTAGTGCTCCAAAAAAGTCAAGGACTGTTTGGGTCTTACTCTTCTGTGGACCGTTTTTCATATTTCTCATATGCCTTTACAATCTCCTGGACGAGCTTGTGTCTTACTACATCCCTTTCAGAGAAGTATATAAATTTAATGCCTTCAATATCGTTCAGTATTCTCTCCGTCTCTATCAGACCTGAAGTCTTTCCTGTAGGCAGGTCTATCTGCGTTATATCTCCTGTAATAACAGTCTTTGAATTAAACCCGAGTCTTGTGAGGTACATCTTCATCTGCTCTGATGTTGTGTTCTGTGCCTCGTCGAGTATTATGAATGAGTCATTCAGCGTCCTTCCTCTCATGAATGCAAGAGGCGCAATCTCAATAATACCGCGCTCTATAAGTTTGCTTGCCTTTTCTACCTCCATCATATCAAAGAGGGCGTCATACAGGGGGCGAAGATAAGGATTAACCTTCTCGTAAATATCTCCAGGAAGGAATCCAAGTTTTTCTCCTGCCTCAACAGCAGGCCTTACAAGGACGATCCTGCTTATCTGTTTTTTCAGGAATGCATTTATTGCCATTGCCATTGCAAGATATGTCTTTCCTGTGCCGGCTGGCCCTATACCTATAACTATATCAAAGTTTTTTATAGCCTCGATATATCTCTTCTGGGTCTCTGTCTTGGGTATAATAAAGCGTTTTTTTGACGATACAGGGACATTGTTCAGAAACAGCTCTTTCAGTGAGGTGGGTTCGCCTTCTGAGGTTGACCTTATTGCATAACGTATGTCCTCAGGCTTCAGGTTGTAACCCTCAGAGCTTATTGCACGGAGTTCGTTTATAAGTTTTTCTGCCTTTTCTACAGATTTATCTTCCCCCCTGAGAAATATCTTGTTTCCTCTGGATGAGGCGATGATGCCGAGCGATTCTTCTATGACCTTGAGATTCTTTTCGAGTCCACCATAAAGAAGGGTAAATTCTTTTTCTCCATCGAGTTCGATTTCTAAGGTTAGCGTAAACCCTCCTCTGCTGTCCTGAAGGTCACAAATGCCTGAAGGCCTTCTGTCTTTCTTATTTTAATTGATAGTATCTCAGCCTCTTTCCTGCTCTTGAATTCGCCTGTCCTGACCTTATATAGCTTCTCATGTTTTTTAGTCTCTGATGTAGTTATATATGTCTTATATCCTTTTTTATCAAGTTTTTTCTTCAGTCTCTCTGCATCAGAGGCATTTTGGAATGCACTTACCTGAACTGTATATTTTTTTGTTTTTGGGGTTTCCCGGGTTTTTTGGGTTTCTTGAGTCTGTTGGGTTTCTGGAGTTTTTTGGGTCTGCTCGGGTTGTAGAGTAGGGGCTACATCTTTCTGTTCAGTGCTGGCCTGCCGTGTAGCAGTTATCGAGTTTTCAACAGGTTGAGGCTGAGGCCTGGCGATCTTTCCAACAAAATAGCCGAGTGTGAAACTGAGTGCTGATGTAGTAAGTATGGCTGTAATAAAAACACCCCTACCAATGAGAAACACGAATGATTTTTCTTTTAAATCAGTCTTTTTCATAAAATAAGCATAGCATCACCATACGAGAAAAATCTATACCCTCTGGCGATTGCAGATGTATAAGACTCCATCAGTTTTTTATATCCGCAGAGTGCAGATGTAAGCATGAGGGGTGTTGAGCGCGGAAGGTGAAAATTTGTGATAAGTGAGTCAACAGCCTTGAATTCATAACTAGGATAGATGAAGATGTCTGTATAGCCCTTTATGAGTGACAAGTCTTCGGAAGAAGACTGAAACTGACCACTGACATAACCCTCGATAGCCCTTGTTGTTGTGGTACCAACTGTTATAAGCCTTTTACCTGAATTTTTGACCTTTTCTATCTCTGAAATCAGGTTTATGTCCACTTCAAAATACTCAGGGTCCATGTAATGTTTTTCGATATTATCAGCTTTTATTGGTCTGAAGGTGCCTGTGCCTACATGCAGTGTCAGTTCTCTTACCATTATACCTCTTGAGGTGATCTCCTTTAGTAATCTGTCCGTAAAGTGGAGGCCGGCTGTCGGGGCTGCTATGGATCCCTGTTTCTTTGCATATACAGTCTGATATCTTTCTTTGTCTGATTCATCTGGTTGTCGCTTTATGTATGGTGGAAGGGGCATGCTACCGTACTTCCAGACGATATCCATGAAATCTCCAGAATATTTAAGGTGTGCGATCTTCTCATCATAGAGTTCTGCACTAAGCTCCTCTGAAATCTTCAGTGTTCCTGTAAACCACCCCTTTGTGAGCACCTCCCATATACCACTTTCTTTTTCCCTTACAAGCAGTAATTCAAGTCTTCCCCCACTTGGTTTAAATCCGATGAGCCTTGCAGGGAAAACCTTTGTGTTGTTAACAAGAAGCATGTCTCCAGCATCAAGATATGATGGAAGGTCAGAAAACCGTCTGTGTTCGATTTTTCCATCTCTGTGGAGTACAAGCAGCCTTGAATTATCCCTCTCCTTTAGAGGTCTTTTAGCAATGAGATTTTCTGGAAGATAGAAGTCGAAATCAGGGACCTTCATACACCTGTATTGTTGTCCCAGGATAAAAGAAGGAAAGTATTTCCTTATAATTCTTGCCTTTACGTGCCATCTGAAGTGCACTCCACTGGCACAGGCCGACGCCATGTCCATATCCTTTACCTTCAAATACCACTGAATCTCCATCACGTGAGATGTTAAAGTTGGTGCTCGGGAGACGGCTCCAGCCGAGCACCTTTCTGAGGTCTGCAGCCTTGATGATAGTTATTCCAGAATCAGTTACTATATTTAGTTCTTTAACCCTGTTTGTTGAGGTATAGGATTTTACAGTTATATCCTTAATCCCTGAGAGATTCAGGGCATTTTCTATTTCTGTCAGCAGGACTCTTCTTTCCCATATCCAGTATGGTGATATCTCGCAGTTTGATTCAACGGATTTGAGATAGGGATGGTTTTTCCCAAAGACATCTTCGGGATTCTCTGTCTTTCCTCCGCATGTTGAGTGATAAAGTGCTTCAACAGGTTTACCATTGTATGTCAGTATCTCTCCTTTTGTCTCCATGACAGCATATGATATCCTCGAGTCGAAATTATTCCCTTTATAAACCTGATGCAGCACTGAAGATGTCAGGTGATAGTTAGTTTTGTCGTTTACATTTTTCTGATAGATAGCATATGTCCTGACAATAACTGCCTGTGCCTTTAGTGCCTCCATATCCCAGTTTGAACCCACTTCTGCCATAACAACACTTTTAACATAATCTTCCATCAGGAGTTCGTTTATGAGATAGAGTCCATTCTTACCTTTCCATACCTCGATATTGCCAGTATAGTGTGCCCCCTTCACGAGAAGGTCTCCCTTCATACTTCCTATCTTCTCTATCTTCTCATCATTTGCAGGGATGCCTGGATATGCTTCATCAATAATAAGCACCTTTATAGTAGTCTCAGCGAAAGAAGTGAAAAGTGAAAAGTGAAAAGTGAAAAGTGAAAAAAAGAAGAAGATAAAAAATTTCTTTAACTTTGAACTTTGAACTTTAAACTTTAAACTTTCCATTATCTCCTCCCTATAATCCAGAAAAGAAGGGTCAGTATCACACTTAAGAGTATGCTTGTAGCTAATGGAAAATAAAAAGTGAAATTCTTCTTCTGGATTATGATGTCACCTGGTAGTCTGCCAAGCCATGGCACTTTCCCTGAAAACAGGAGCAACCCTCCAACAGCAACGATTATGATGCCGAGGATTATGAGAAATCTGCCTATGTATTGAATGCCGTCAGCCATCAAAAACAGTTTATTGTGTTTATTGAGTTTGTTGAGTTCATTGAGTTTTTAACACAATAGACCGTGTAAACCCAACAAACTGTGTAAACTTCATTTTTTAAGGTATCTCTCCATCTCCGAATATATGCACCCGCAGTACCTCTGCCGGTAAAGTCCGAGTTCCCTTGAAAGCCTGACACCAGTTTTATAACCAGTTCTGAAATCTTCAAGATAGAATGGTATAGAATGTCTCTTCCCCATCTCCTGCCCTATATTAATTATCATATCAAATTTCTGATAGGGACTTGCAAGTAGAGAAGTTGTAAAGCCATCAAGCCCCATCTTCTTCGCAGTTTTTGCCACTTCCTCAAGTCTAATCTCATAGCATACTATGCAACGCCTTTCTTCCACTGTTACTACTGACCTCAGGAATTCTCTCAGCCCGTAATGGTCGATATATTCAATATCAAGACCCCACAGATTATGAAGTTTTTTTACTGCATCGAGACGATTCTGGTATTCGATGTATGGATGTATATTCGGATTAAACCACAGTCCTTTTACATCAATGCCTTTTGATAGCAGGTGCTTAAACGGATATAAAATGCAATTAGCACAACAGATATGCATCAGGAGTTTCATGTGCCTTTCAGAACAATCCCTGTGGAATATTTATACCTAAGTGTTGATATGCCATTCTTGTAGCCTGTCTTCCACGGGGAGTTCTTTCGAGAAAGCCTTCCTGAAGGAGATAGGGTTCATATACATCCTCAATGCTATCTTTATCTTCTCGTAATGATGCAGCAATAGTTTCAATTCCAACAGGGCCACCATTAAATTTTTCTATTATTGTTAGAAGGAGTCTTCTGTCCATATCATCGAGCCCTTTTTCATCAACATCCAAGGATAGCAGAGAACTCTTTGTGATATTCAGGTCAATCTTTCCATCGCCCTTTACCTGTGCAAAGTCCCGAATTCTTCTTAATAATCTGTTTGCAATCCTCGGTGTTCCCCTCGAGCGCCGGGCAATCTCAAATGCTGCATCATCTCCGATTTCTATTCTCAGTATCCCAGCTGAACGAAGGACAATTTTTTTGAGGTCATCAGGATTGTAGAACTCAAGTCTGTTTATTACTCCGAATCTCTCCCTTAAGGGAGAGGTAAGAAGCCCTGTCCTTGTTGTAGCACCTATAAGTGTGAACCTCGGTAGATTTAATTTCAATGTTCTTGCATTTGGTCCCTGGCCTATAATTATATCGAGCTGGTAATCTTCCATTGCGGGGTAAAGGATTTCCTCCACTATCCTCGGCAGTCTGTGTATCTCATCTATAAAGAGTATGTCGAGGTCAGAGAGATTGGTAAGTATAGCAGCGAGGTCACCGGGTCTCTCTAATACAGGACCCGAAGTCGTTTTGATATTAACCTTGAGTTCCACGGCTATGATATGTGCGAGTGTTGTCTTTCCGAGACCAGGAGGGCCGCAGAAGAGCACATGATCAAGGGGCTCATTCCTCTGGTTTGTAGCCTGTATGAATATCCTCAGGTTATCTTTTATCTTATCCTGCCCGATGAATTCGTCAAAAGACCTTGGCCTGAGGGTTAGTTCATAACCGACCTCGTCTTGAGAGATAGCAGGATTTACTGTCCTGTCTGTTTCAGCGGATCTGCGATCATTTATCCTCTTCACTTATGTTACCTGTCAAATATTTTAACGCCTCCTTGAGGAGACTTTCAATGTCTTTGTAACCTTTTTTGTAAGCCCTTTCCAGATATTCCTGGGCAATAGATTTTTTATACCCGAGGTTTATAAGTGCAGAAAGTGTGTCTTCAAAAACCCTGTTTTTTATCCCCTGTGAAGATGGAAGTTTTTCCCTGAGTTCAAGGATCAGTCTGTGTACTGTCTTTTTCCCGAGCCCTGGTATCCTGCAAAGCAGTGCAACATCTTCGGTCTCTATTGCATGCAGGAAATCATCATATAAAATGCCTGAAAGTATGTTCAGGGCCATTTTGGGCCCTATGCCTGTTATGCCAAGAAGCGTGATGAATATCTTTTTTTCATCTTCTGATGTGAAGCCATAAAGCTGGATAGCATCCTCACGCACATGTGTATAAATGTGCAGGAAGACATCTTTACCTTCCTCAGGGAGATTTGAGAGTATGTTTAGGGGGATGTTTATCTGATAACCGATACCACCAACCTCTATGATGACATTGTCAGGTCTTCTCGAGATAAGTTTTCCTTTTAATGAGCCAATCATTCAATCATACCCTCTAAGGGTTTTATCATCAGGTTATTCTCCAGGTTATTCTCCCAAAGAGTTGCTAAGAAAGGGTTCAAGGATTCGAAGATTTTCTCTCTACTTGAATCCTGGACCAGGAGCACAGTTGTTTTGATTTTTTATTCGAGGATTTCAAGCACGCAGCGTTTGCCTATCTTTGTGCCAGAAGCACTGAGTATTGTCCTCATTGCTCGAGCAGTCTTACCCTGCTTTCCTATAACCTTTCCAAGGTCGCTCTGTGCAACCCTGAGTTCAAATACAGTTGTCCTTTCTCCATCAACCTCAGTAACAATGACCTCTTCAGGTCTGTCCACCAGAGCCTTTGCCATCTTTTCAACCAAGTCTTTCATCTTCTCCACCTCCATAGGAAGTTTAGGGCTGTCTATAGGCCAGCCCTTTGCATAAGCTTTTTAGCGATATCAGTAGGTTGTGCCCCACGCTGCAACCAAAATCTGGTTCTTTCTAAATCCAGTTTTACCTCATAAGGGTCCTTCAGGGGATCATATATCCCGAGGACCTCTATAAAAGGCCCATCCCTCCTTGCTCTCGAGTCAGCTACTACCATCCTGTAGAAAGGTCTCTTATGGGCTCCTAATCTTGCGAGTCTTATCTTGACCAAACCGTCACCTCCTTTTAAGATTGGAAATTATAATATTTTTTATTTGATAAAGTAAAGGTTTTCTAATTTATCATCTGCTAAAATGGTAAGAACCTTGGTAGCTTCAATCCCCCTTTGCCCTTGAACATCTTCAGCATCTTTTTTAATTCTACATACTGTTTAATGACCCTGTTGACATCAGCAGCAGTTGTACCGCTTCCCATAGCAATCCTCCTGCGCCTGCTTCCGTTCAGAATCTGATAGTTTCTTCTCTCCTTTTTAGTCATGGAGTTTATTATCGCCTCTATCTTTATAAATTCCTTTTCATCAACATTCAGATTTTTAATCTTATTAAATCCAGGTATCATGCTGAGGATACTTTCCAAAGGGCCCATACTACGGAGTTTTTTAAGCTGGTCTTTAAGGTCATCAAAGGTAAATGATTCATCTATTATCGCCTTCTGGAGTTTCTCAGCCTCTTTCTGGTCAAAGGATTTCTGCGCCTGCTCTATCAGGCTCAGGACATCGCCCATGCCGAGTATCCTTGATGCAATCCTCTCAGGATAAAAAGGCTCAAGCATATCAATCTTTTCTCCAACACCGATGAACTTTATCGGTTTCTCAGTAATTGCCCTTATCGAAAGTGCTGCCCCACCCCTTGCATCACCGTCCATCTTGGTGAGTATTATCCCATCTATACCGATACGCTCATTGAAGTTCTTTGCAATATTAACAGCATCCTGTCCTGTCATTGCATCAGCGACAAAGATAACCTCCTTCGGTAACACCCTTTCTTTTATCCTTTTCAGTTCACTCATAAGGGAGTCATCAATATGGAGCCTTCCTGCAGTATCAAGGATGATAATATCCCTTGCATCCGCCCGGGCCTTTTTTATTGATTCTTCACATAGAGTTACAGGGTCTCTTAGCTCTTTCGAATAATATACAGGGACATCTATTTGAGAGCCGAGTGTAATAAGCTGGTCTATAGCAGCCGGCCTCTGAAGGTCTGCTGCCACAAGCATCGGCCTTCTACCTTCTTTCTTGAAAATTCTTGCAAGTTTTGCGGCTGTGGTAGTCTTACCTGATCCGTGGAGCCCGACCATCATTATTATAGTGGGAGGGTTGGATGATAGCTGTATCCTGCTGTTTGTTTTTCCGAGCAATTCACAGAGCTCTTCATTGACTATCTTTATAACCTGTTGTCCAGGTGTAAGGCTCTCAAGGACCTCTTTACCGATAGCTTTTCCTTTAATCTTCTGAACGAAATCCCTGACAACCTTAAAGTTCACATCAGCCTCTAAAAAGGCAAGTCGTATCTCCTTGAGTGCAAGTTCAACATCCTCTTCTTTTAAGAGGCCTTTTCCTTTTAATTTCTTGAATATGGATTCTAATTTTTCACTGAGTGCTTCAAGCATCTATAGAAGTACCTCGATTTCCTTACTCAGGGTTTCTGAAATGCCTCGTTGATAGCCAAGATACTGATTTTTTATAATGCCTTCCTTATTTACGATAAAGGTATGCGGTATGCTGTTAACACCATATTGAAAGGTAGCATTCCTATCTGCGAGAAGCACAGGGTAGGTCATTCCAGACTCTTTAGCAAATGCAACTAATTTTTTCTGGACATCCTGACCTTCATCTACAGATATAGCTAATATGGTGAAACCCTTAGCCCTGTATTTGTTATAGACAGTAACCAATTCAGGTATAGAGGCCCTGCATGGAGGACACCATGTTGCCCAGAATTCGATCAGGACCACCTTACCCCTGTAATCAGAGAGGCTCACATTTTTGTCATTAATGTCTTTGAGTGTAAATTCCGGTGCTACGCTACCAGTTTTTGCAAACTTGATTTCTGCCTCTTCCCCCTCTTTTTTTTTACATGATGTAAAGGAAAAGACAAGGATTAAAGGAATTATTACCAGAAATAGTTTTCTCAATTCATCAAGTACCAAGAAGATAATCTATTTTGGCTTTGAGATGTGGTTTTGGGATGGCACCTACTATCTGGTCAAGCTGCCTGCCATCTTTGAAAAACATAAGGGTAGGGATTCCCATAATTTTATATTTACTTGCAATGTCTGGATTTTCATCAGTGTTTAGTTTCATGATTTTTATTTTCCCAGCATACTCTTTTGCTAACTCTTCAACCGTGGGTGCAACCATCCTGCAGGGGCCACACCATACAGCCCAGAAATCAACCATGACAAGCCCCTGAGCCCTAATTACCTCAGTGTCCCAGGTAGCTGATGTAACTTCAAGTATGCCTTCTGCCATAAGACCTCCTTTATGCCCCACGATATCCTGGGGTAGATGACTTAGATTTTAAATTATATTTCTAATATTGATTTTTGTCAACGATGATAGGATGATGCAGGTTAATTAATTGACAGTCCTGAGTTTTTCTGTTATTTTTTAGCAATGAAAAAATATTGTCTGCTTCTTATCCTGCTGTTGCTTTCCCTGTATAAAGATTCATATGGTTTTGAAATAACAGGTCTCCAACCGATTGCCCCCTATGGGGTTTTTTCGACCTTCAGTGCCGAGAGCCTTTCAAGAGGTAAGGCTGCATTTTCTGCAGGTGTCGAAATGGCGATAGAGCCTGATTTCTACAGGTTCCTCTTCAAGACTGCATATGGTATTACAGATGACCTTGAGTTTAATATGACTGTACCATATATACATAAATGGACAGATACCAAGGATGGAGGTGAAGATATTGCCTTCGGGATTAAACACAGGTTTTTTGATGAAGGCAAATATGGACCCTCCATAGCATACATCCTGAACGTCTCTATACCATCAGGACGGGATGAGTTCAGTACAGATGGTCGTTTTGGTGGCGGCCTTGTTATAAGTAAAAGGGTAGGGCCTGTCAATGGCCATGCAAATCTGTTCTACGAAAAGGCAGGCACAGGAAAGGTCCACAATGAAGTATCTTTTGCAGCAGGGCTGGACTTTGCTGCTGCGCATAATTTTAAAATCCTTGCTGAGTTGTATGGCAAAAAGAGTCATTACTCTAAGAAGCTCGACTTCTTAGAGGGCAGGGTCGGTTACAGGATAAAGACTACAGACTCGATATATACAACATTAGGTGCTGGATTTGACCTTAAAAATAGAAGCCCTGAGTACAGGATAATATTCTCAGTGACATTTTCATCACCACCTGGAAAGAAAAAGATTGATAAGGTATATGAGGAGGAATAGTCAGGACAATGTTTGATATTGGCATGCAGGAGTTGATAGTAATATTCATTGTTGTCTTTCTTGTTTTTGGGCCAAAGAGGCTTCCTGAATTAAGCAGGGCAGCAGGGAAGGGGCTGGCCAAATTGAAGAGGGCATTACAGGATGTAAAGGAGCAGGTGGAGACTGAGTTTAAGGATAATAAAAATTTCACTAGAGATGACAAAACAAATAATAAGCAGCAGGCACCAGATAACAAACATGTTTGAAATTTGAGATTTAAATTTTAGGATTTGTGTGAGGAGGGAAGGGTTAGATGGAAGACACTAAGGTGCCCCTTACAGAGCATCTTTCGGAATTGAGAAGAAGGATTATTGTGTCTCTTATCGCCTTTCTGATAGGCTTTGTTATCGCCTTCAATTATTCTGAGGATCTGTTCAGACTTTTGACCCTTCCTCTGAGGTCTGGTGTTTCATCCCGCATGTCGTCACCCCCATCCCTTGTTTTTCTTGCCCCTGCCGAGGCCTTCTGGATGCATCTCAAGGTCTCTATGATCGCAGGTCTGATTATATCCCTGCCTGTGATTTTTTTACAGCTCTGGAAGTTTGTATCACCCGGCCTTTTACAAAAAGAGAGGAAATATGTAATCCCGTTTGTTATAGTCGCAACAATCTTTTTCTTAATTGGTGCTGCATACTGTTTCTTTTTAGTGCTCCCCTTTGCAATGGGCTTCCTTCTCACATATAAGACAGGCTCCATGACCCCGATGCTTTCCGTAGGGAGCTATATTGACTTTTGTCTTAAGTTTATACTTGCGTTCGGTGCAATCTTTGAACTTCCTATCGCTATAATCTTTTTTACACGTATGGGTATAGTAACACCAAAAACCCTATCAAGAAACAGAAAATACGCTATCTTGATAGCTTTTATTGTGGCTGCTGTTCTTACCCCAACCCCTGACGCATTTAACCAGACTCTGATGGCAGTACCTATGATATTTATGTATGAGGCAGGGATACTCTTATCAAGAATTTTTGTAAAGAGGTCACGAGATGTCTAATATAAGGGGGAAGAGCCTTAAGGCGATTACACAGGATATCTCAGAGGGTTATATTGCGGTTAACCCGATATTTCTGAAGGCATTTGACCAGGAATCCCTGAAGGCCCTGTACAAAGAAATCATGAAAACACAGAGTGAGGTGAGAGGAGAGAAATTCCCCTACAATGATGTCCAGGCGATAAGATGGAGGAATACGAGATTGCAGAGACTT
>JACRGU010000025.1 GCA_016212245.1 Nitrospirota bacterium | reverse complement strand
TTCATGTCGGGATGATACGATTTTGCACGATTTCTGTAGGTTTTAATGATTTCTTCTCTGGTTGTCCTGACACTCAAACTCAACACCTTCCTTGCCCAGTCCACTTTCTCAAAACTTATCTTTTTGACTTCTACTGTATAAAAACTGTAAAGCGGGAGTGGTCCAACGGATCTAAAATTTACTCCCTCGCCAAATCTGCCGTTTAATTCGTCAAGGGTCCTTTCAAATTCATCTTTTTTAAGCTTCTCTATCAGAAAGGCATCATTAATAATCATCCTGTCATCCATAAGATCATGCCTTCTAAAATCCAGACTGCATTTATTTAATGCTGTCTCTATCTCAAAAGAGTATCTTTCCGCTTTTTTATCCATAATCTGCTTAACCCTTCTCCCTGCAGCAAGCTGGTCATTAACAGATATACCTTCATGCCTTAATATAATTTCTTCTTTTAGCTCTTTAATCTCCTCCCCTTCACCAATCTCTTTAATTATAGAATTGAGGTCGCTCCATGTCGCCGCCACATCCATCTCTATCTTGTTATGAATCTTTTTAAAAATATCTTTGAATTTTGTATATCCCCTGAATAAAATCTCCTTAACCTCCTGGGTATTAGCGGCATGAGTGCCGAATTTCACAGGCAGGATGTTATAAAATTCCATAATCTTCTCGATTACCTGCTGGTGATTGAGGAGCCGTCTGGCAAGCTGTTCCCTGTGGAGGGTGGTGTAATCTACAGGCTGTGAATAACTTACAATTGCGGCAATATCCCGATACGAGATTACATAAATATCTTCATAGGTATCGGCTCCGGATAAATTAAACAATTTTTCTTCCGAGGCCTCGATAATACCGTAAATATATTTAGCTTCCATACTCTACGCCTCATTATTGAGAGACCGGGCCCTTACTAATTGCCCTCACAAAGAAATTATAAAAATTTACCACACAGATACCCAGAGGAGTTGAGTTGTGCAGAAGTTGAGTATTTGATAGTTGCACAACTCAACTCCAGTGTTAATCTGTGGTAATCTGCGAAATCTGTGGATATTTGGGTTTAATTATTGTGGTAATCTCACTGTAAAGGTTGAGCCTTTTCCATGCTCACTTGTCAGCAAGATTTCACCACCTATTTTTTCCACTTCATTCTTCACCAGTGCCAGACCAAGTCCATTCCCACCTTTTTTGGTAGTGAAAAAAATATCGAAAATTTTCTCCTGAATATCAGGAGGAATGCCGCAGCCTGTATCGCTGACTTCTATCTCTATCTTGCTATTTTGTCTGGCAAAAATTCTTAAGGATCCCCCTTTATCCATTGCCTGAATTGCATTGGTAATAAGATTGAGAAAAATTATATTCAGTGAATCCTCCACCCCTTTTATCACCATGTCTCCGATCTTTCGCTCTATAACAATGTTCTGATATTTAACTTTGTCATCCATCAGACTAAGAATCGAATCAAAAAACCTTTCCAGATTAATAATCCCCTTTTTCCCTGATGGTCTTGAAAAGTTGAGCAGATAATCTATAGTTCTGTCAGCCCGCTCTATGCTGCCGCTGATCACCTTTGACGGCTCTTTACATCTCTGACATTCAGGGTAAGAGGAAGAAAACTTTTGCAAAATATTACCGTAAATTCCAATGGCTCCTAAAATATTGCGGAGCTCATGTGTAATTGCCACAGTCCACTCGCCCAGACTGGACATCTTGGCAGACTGGAGCAATGCCTCTCTCAATCGCCTTTTATCCATGCACTGTTTAATTTTTGAAATTAGCTTTTCCCGGTCGGGAGGCTTTTTAAAAAGCCCTTCAGCCCCAAGATTGAGCGCCTCCATTGCCAATTCCATGTCTGCAAAACCTGTAATAATAATCACCGGTAAATCGGGCTGGATTTTACGACTCTCTTTAATAAGTTCTATACCGTTCATCTTAGGCATCTTCATATCGGTTATGAGAAGGTCAAAAAAATTCTCTCTTAATTCTGTCAGCGCCTCTACTCCGTTTTTAGCTCCGGTAAGAGAAAAATTCCTGGAATCGAGCATTACCTTAAGTGCCTCAAGCTGCACCTTTTCGTCTTCTGCCAGTAAAATCTTAGCCTTCATATCCTCTCTCCTCGCCTGGGCAAGACAAATTCCGTCGGCTCTTAAATTCCCCAAGCATTAATTTAAGGTCATTTATCCTAAGCTCTCTTCCCTTTGATAGAAGGTTTTTAAGCCTTAATGCCAGATTCTTTCGCTCCCTTTGAAACTCTTTCAGCTTTGAAGTTACCTCTTCTTTCCTCTCATCCTGTCTGGCAAGGATTTTCTGGCTCAATATCTGGAATTTTTTAATCCTCTGAACCTCGCCTATAACAAGAGAATTTCTGAACTCTCTTAAATTATCTCTTAATGCCTGTGCAGCCCCTTTCTGCTCATTAAGGTAACTTTTCAATAAATTCCTTAATTCCTTTTCCCTTTCGTCCTGCATCGAGAGAATGCCCCTCATCATGCTGTCAAAATCTTTTCTCCGTAGAGAACTGTTTCTGGCAAGGCTTTCCCGCAGCTCAGCTTCAACTTTCCCCCTTTCCTGACCCGTATCGAGGGAGAGTTCATTATAACCTTTCAGGAGCTGATAGGTAGTATCGAATACTGCCTCGATGCCCTGAATTCTGGTCTCATAAGAAGAAACTATATTTTCGACAATATCTTTCATCTCTTCCGTAAAAGGCATTTTAGATTCCATTTTTTAATGATTGATTATAAAAAATAGAACACGGATGACACGGATGAGACGGATTGACACAGATAAGACTGAAGAAAAACAGATTACAGAACACAGAGGACAAATAAAAATAGTCTGTGATCAGTGCTCTGTGGATTTCTGTCTTCAGCCTGTTTTATCAGCGAAAATCCGCTAAATCCGTGTCATCTGCGTTCTATCAGGTTTTTGTTCTTTTTAAAGAGCTTCCTGGCGAATTATACTTTCTTTCCTTGAAGGGGGGATAGAAGGATAACCCGACAAGAATCCTTTCTATCCTCAAGCTGCTGCTGCTGTTGCTGTTAATCCAATAGCCTCAGCATACTTCAGATAGGTCTCTACCGATGCTACAACTACCCTTGCCTCGATAGCAAGTAGTTCGATACCTACTAAAGAGACCCTTACCCATGCATCAACAACGACACCCTTATCCAGAATCCGGTCAATAACTTCAACCAGGCTGGAAGAGCCTATTGCCTTTTCTACTGCCATGATATTCACCCCCTTTCCTTTAAAATACTGATACATTGAAAGCAATAATAGTGCCATTTCATCTTCATGCTTGAAATAGCAAGAAAATCATGGTGTTGATAAACTGTCAGGATTTCTATGAAATGAGAGAGGCTGAAAATCTGATGAGAGAGCTCTACAGTTTGTAGAAATGGTCTTACAGTCCATAAGACTTTATCTTTGAATATAATGTCATGCGGTCTATCTTGAGGATTCTGGCAGCTTTAACTTTATTATTCTTTGTCTCGACTAATGCCTTTT
>JACRGU010000033.1 GCA_016212245.1 Nitrospirota bacterium | reverse complement strand
AGGAGAAGGTTATTTAGAAGAACACAAACACTAAAAGGAGGGGAAAAGATGAAAGAAGTAAAGGCAATCATCCAGCCGTTTAAATTATCGGCAGTAACAAGGGCTTTGCAGGAAATCCCAGGTTTTCCTGGAATGACGGTATCGGATTGCATGGGTTTTGGAAAGGAAAAGGGAAAGGAAGGCCCGCACCGTGTGGTCGAAGACTTGATAGATTACATCCCGAAAGTAAGAATAGAGATCATGTTGAAAAATGAAATGGTAGATACGGTAGTGGAGGCCATTACAAAGACTGCCCACACGGGAAACCCCGGAGATGGCAAGGTTTTTGTCTACGACATAGAGAAAGCAGTAAGAATAAAAACCTTGGAGCATGGAGAGGAGGCGATTTGAATGAAGATAATAATCAAGATTCCGAAGGGAATGGGGTCTTGAAAAATCAAGTCTTGAAAAATCATTTTTCATCAGCCTTCCCCTTTAGAACCTTGCTGACTGTAGTGCATGGAATCCGTAGGTGATCCGCAATGTCTTTTAATATGCAAGTTTTCTTATATTTCAAGACTTGATCCCTTGCCCTATAATCAGCAGAGGGCTATGAAGACGCTCTCCATCGTAATTCCTCTGTGAACTCTGTGGTTTTTTTTAAATGCATTTTTTGGGTTAATAAAAACATAAAACCGAAAAACTGTTTTTGTATAAAAGTTTCAATTGACATAGACCTATCCCTTTATATATAATTGCAATCATGGAAGCAGTATTTGATACACTAAAAATATATGAGCGACTAAAAGGCGCTGACCTCCCTGAAAGCGCTGCAAAAGAGATAACAGAGGTATTTAAAGAGGTTATTGATGAACGTCTTGTTACAAGGCAATACCTCGACCTTCGACTAAAGGAATTAGAATCATCAATAAAAAATGACATCATCAAATGGGTAGCAGCTATGCTAATAGCACAGGCAGCCCTTATCTCTGCCCTGGTAAAATTGCTATAACATCTTAATTTTAGGCAAGAAACATGAACAGGCGGCTCACATTATTTATCTTTATATTCCTCCTATTCTCCTTTTTCAGTTTAAGTTTTCATCATCATAATGACGGTCTCCTGCATAATGATTGTCCCTCCTGTTTTACTGCCAATCATCATCTGTCTCTCACTAAAGATAGCGGTTTTAAGATATTGCAAAATGTGAGTAATACAATCTTATTAACCTCTGTCATATTCTTTGTTGTATTACTCCCTGTCAGTTTAACCATCCGCGCCCCTCCTGTTTGTTAATTAAAAGCAAAAATTTCAAAAATTATTTAAGGAATCACACCCATAAAGGGTGTGGCTGCCATCTAAAAATTTGGCAGCCGCAGGCTTTATGCCTGCCTTTTATTCTAAGGAGGGCAAACAAATGAAGGTATTTATGGCTCTTTTTGCTGCATTACTTTTTCCAATCACTGCCTTCTGTGAAGAAGCGGCTAAGACAGTGCTTCCCACCGGGCTTTTCGGCGGCTCGGCACTGACAAATCCTAACATTTCTCTAATATTCAATACCTTTGCCTATACCTCCAACTTTGATGAATCTAAATTAAAATCGAGGTATATCACAGGACATATCAAAGATGGGAAAAAGGGCTTTAACCTCGAATCTGCCGAGCTCTTTATATTTGCACCCGTTGACCCCTATTTTAATCTCTATTCGACAATACCCATATCAGAAGGGGAGGTAGAGCTGGAGGAGGTATATTTTGTTACTACTGCACTTCCCGCAGGATTTCAGATAAAGGGAGGAAAGTTCAGGAGCGGCTTTGGAAGACTCAATGCCCAGCACTCCCACGCATGGGATTTTGTGGACTCACCCATTCCATACAGGGAGCTTGTCGGAAAGGATGGGCTTATTGAAAAGGGGGTTCAACTGACATATCTTCCGGATTTTCCCTTTTATACTCTTTTAGGGGCTGAGATTCTTCAGGGAGAGAATGAGCTTCTCTTTGGTCCTGATGCAGAGGAGGGCCCCCATGCCTTATCTTCTTATGTTAAGGCATCCCTTGATCTTGATGATAATTCAACTTTACTTTTAGGTCCTTCAGTTGCAACGGGTAAGACAAAGACAGAAACAGGATTTAAGGGCGATTCTCTCCTTTACGGAATGGAGTTTACATATAAGTGGAAGCCCTCAAGGAAGCATGGTTTTCTGATTCAGGGTGAGTACCTTTACAAAAGGCAGGAGGGAAAACTGGATGAAAAAGCTGCATCCACTGACCATGACGGTTTCTATCTGCAGGGAATATATCTGACAGGACGATGGAGATTTGGGGCAAGGTATGACAGCCTTGGGGTGTTTAAAGACGAATTTACAGGGCTGGAGCGGAATTTTGAAAAAAATCCATGGAGAGGCACAGGTATCATCGGTTTTTATCCTACAGAGTTTTCCCACATAAGGCTCCAATATAACTATGATACATCGGCAAGAGATAGAAAGATAAATCATGAGATAATGCTTCAATTTGTTATGGGCATTGGCGCACATTCTGCCCATCCCTTTTGAGGAGGATTAAGTGATGAAAAAATATCTATTCACCCTATTGAATTTTTTACTCGTTCCCATGCTCTGCGTGGGAACGGAAGGTCCTGTATCTGCAGAGATAAATATTGTAGCAACACTTCCCTGGATTGGAAGTATAGCAAAGGAGATAGGGAAAGATAAGGTCAATATTAATGTCCTGGTAAAGCCGAATCATGACCCCCACTATATAGAGGCAAAGCCCAGCATGATCCTTGCGGCAAGAAAGGCGGACATCATAATGTATAATGGGCTTGACCTTGAGATTGGCTATCTCCCTCTCATCATCGAGTCATCCAGAAATCCCCGGATACAGCCCGGAAAAATCGGCAATCTTGACTGCTCACGATACATAGAGCCTATCGAGAGACCTCTCTCTGTGGATAAAAGCATGGGAGATGTGCATCCCCTGGGCAATCCCCACTACCACCTCTCTCACGGGAATATTCTTAAAGCTGCAGAGGGTATGGCAGATGCCCTTTCAAAAATAGATAGTATTAATGCTAAAGTTTACAGAAAAAATCTATCATCCTTTAAAGAGAGATTAAAGGAGAAACAGAGGGAGTGGAATTTTAAGGCTTTGAAAGGCAAAAGATTTATCGCATATCACAGGTATTTTGAGTATCTCGCAGCAGAATTCGGGTTTTCCATTATTGGTTATATAGAGCCAAAACCAGGAATCCCCCCTTCTCTTAGCCATGTCGAGGGCTTGATTGAAACGGTCAGAGAGAAAAAGCCTGATGCTATACTCTTTACAGTCTATGGCGGGAAGAGGGAGGTTGATTTCATCTCACAGAAAACAGGTGTGAAGGGTATAATGGTGCCTCATGATGCAGGCTCTCATGAGGGGATAAATGACTGGTTCGATTTGATGGATAGAATCCTTGAATCCATAGAGTGAAAGGTGGATGAAAATCTTATTACTACCACCCTCCCCTTTGAATTCCCCTCCCATCAAGGGAGGGGGGTGTAAGGTATGGGTATTTTCGGAGGAAATATGGAGTCGTTCAGTTTTCTTATATACCCTTTTTTAGCCTCTCTATTTTTGATACTGATTCATACCTATTTTGGTATTCACATACTCGAGAGAGGGATTATCTTTGTTGACCTCTCTCTTGCCCAGTTCATAGGTCTTGGGATTGCCTTTTCTCTTTTTTGGGGAGATGATGCAGCAGGCAGGTATTTATTTTCGATTATATTTGCAGTTATCGGCGCCTTTATTCTAAGCCTATCGAGACAGATAGCCCGATATATTAACATAGAGGCATTTATCGGAGTATTCTACATCTTTTCCCTTGCAGGGAGTATCTTAATACTCGACAGAACACCCCATGGGCTTGAGGAATTTAAAACAATCCTCAATGGCAATATCCTGTGGCTGACTCCCGATGACCTTCTGCACACCTTTATCCTTTATTCTATTGTTGGCATACTGCACTTTATTTTCAGAGAGAGGTTTATTGTCCTTTCGTATAAAGGGAAGGGTTGTTTTTTCTGGGAGATCCTTTTTTTCCTAAGCTTTGCCCTTGTTCTTGTTAAATCCGTTCAGATAGCAGGGATACTCCTTGTCTTTTCCTTTCTTGTGATTCCAGCACTAATAGGAAGACTTTACACAAGAGAGCCTTTCAGGATACTGGTATTGGGCTGGCTGACAGGGCTCATTGTAACCCTTTTTAGCATAACCGTATCTTACAGACTTGACCTCCCTACAGCGCCTTTTATAGCGGCAGTCCTCGCTATTGTATTCTTCCTGCTTCTGTTATGGAAGGCTTTTACAATAAAGCCATAAGAGGAGCTTGAGGAAAAAAAGATACTATGCAGCCTCTTTAGAAACCATGTATGTGGTCTCTTTAAAACAAAGGATGCTCAAAGGAGAGATATAGAAATACACCATATTCATTCTCCGATGGTCCTAAACCAATAGGGGCAGCGATTCCAGGCACAATCTGTAATCCCGATTCAAAATTGATGGCAGAACGGAACCCCGGATTGATAAAAAATGTGTCGCCTCTTGTTTTTGAGCCATCGGATTGAACAGATTCCGTTGAATTCCATACTGTCTCAAACATGAGGTTAAATGTTTCTGTTGCGAGATAGATAAAACTTGTGCCGAAGTTGAATCCGAGGGTATCAGCCTTCGCCCCACCTGCCTCTTTACTGTTAGGTATAAGGGTTGAACCTATATTCCAGTGGGTTACCCAGTTATCTGAAAGCTCAACACTGAGCGGGATATTTGCCTGATAACCAATAGCACCGCTGCCAAAACCTTTCTTATAATCTCCAGTTGGAAGAATTAATGAGAAACGGGGCGAAAGGGCAATCGGCTCTTTAAAGATAAGCTGGTAGCGATAATTTATCGCTATATCTCCTATACCTGTCTCATTGGCTGGAGTCTCCAGATGATTTACAGGAATAGTATATGAAAGCTGATGTGTCTGCTCCGGCACGGGCCATTCTTGAGTAAAGGTGTATCCCCATGTTTTGGTTTTTTGCAAATATTGAAAGGTTTGGATATGCTGGACAACTCCATCCTCCTGATTATATGCCTCCTCAATCAAAAAGGAATTATCTTGAATCTTTTTCACTTCTTCAGCAAAACCTGTATTCCATGTTAGGACAGTCAGTATTAGAACAGAGTAAAGCAAGAATCTATAATAGGACATAACGCTCCTCCTCATATAAGAGTTTTGATAAAAATATGCTAAAAGAAAGTAAAATGACCACTACAATAGCATATTGAGAATAATTATCATTTTCAATTACTCGTGTCAAGCTAATTTTTTGTAACTATTCAGTTTTGCGAAGTTGAATTAGATTTTCCCCTTTATAGTGTGAAAATTTCAATAATGGTAGCCGCAACCTTTAGGTTGCGTCGTTTTCGCAGGCTAAAGCCTGCGGCTACCTAAAACTACGGCCGGCGGTATCCTGAATTCATCTTTTAAAACTGAATAGTTACAATTTTTTGGCATTTTTAAGCCCTTGACTGATAGATATGTCTTTAGTATATTAAGCTCATGACAAGGAAGCAAAGGCATATTTACTCGAAGGGGGTGTTAAAGATGAGTGATATGGCGATATTTTTTTGGGTTCTTGCAATAATAGGAGCTATAGGAACTTTAATAACATATTATTTGCAGAAGCATCCAAAGACTCATTAAAAAACCGTTAAGCCGATCTGCTCGACGATGACTATATTTTTAATTGAAATTTTTTCAATTCGCTGTTTAATCTATCCGTATTATTTTTTAATTGTTGATGGATTTCTTTTATCTCATCATCAGATATCCCTTTATCCTTCAGGGACTGCAATTTTTCTTCTATCTTTGATATATCAGATGATGTCTGTTTTATCGCATTTATCCTTTCAGAGAGCTTATTCACCATATTTTCAAGGGCATCTCCCAGGGATTTAACCTGATCCCCTTCTCTAAATTTTACATAGAGATTCAAATTTCCCTCTGATATTTCGTTGATGTTTTTTTCCAATTTGTAAAGGGGACCTGCAATTTTATGCGAGATGAAGAGTATGACATAAACCGTGGCGGCGGAGATAATAATCAGGCTTATTAAGTTCGTCATCAGCACCGTAGTCCCAAGGATGTCCCACATGCTTTTAATACTGGAATGGGCTTCATAATAACTCGATTCAAGCTCGCTCCCCGCAAAAAAATACAATATCACCGATGATATGACTGCCATTATCGCCAGCAGAGAAACGAATTTTAATATCATCCTGGTCTGAAAACCCTTTTGTATGAAATAGGTCCTTCTTTTAATTACTCCTTTTTCGTCCTGTAACATTTTATACCTCCTTTTAAAGTAGATTTAAATTACTTCATTAAACAACCCCCCTAACCCCCTTTATTAAGGGGGAATTAAGGGGGGACATTTCATTTATGGCGGGGGAAATTTTTTAGTCCCCCTTATCAAAGGGGGATTCAGGGGGTTGTTCATATATATTGAAATTCCTTTAATTTTATTTCTCATGGCATGCCATGCACAATTCGCCGTTTGTGTTCGGTCTCCTTAAAAAATAGGTTTTATGTTTCTTTTCTCTTGAGAATAAAGAGCCTAAAAGAGAGGTAGAGATATACCTTCTATCTGATTCGAATTTAGCGTGGGGATAATGGCATGTTACGCAGGTGATTTTACCATCTTTTAGCGGAAGGTCAGGAGGCACAGGGAAATCTACAGCCTTATCTGTTGGATGACTCCTCTCTCCATATTCGTGACATTTTGTGCACATTTCAGTTACCGTATCCTTTATGGGTATATTCATGAAGGTGCAAATCTCTGAGGGAAGAACCTGCGGTTTTTCTAAATGACAGTCCGCACATTTTGACTGGTCTCTAAGCTCCTTATGAGAATCTGCGTATACAGTATCTGTTAGCAATCCGATTATAATAACCAAAAATAGTTTTTTCATACCCCTAAAAACTCATAACAAGTTTTGCCGAATAGGTGCTGTCCTGCACTGCACCCTCAAAGACAGAGAGGTTGGAATCGTTAAACTTTATATATTCAATTTTTATATTCGCATAATCCCCAACTTCGTAAGTAAACCCGAAAGACACCCGTTTAACCTTGTCAAAATTGGTTTTTTGATATTCATCATACTGGACAATAGAATAGAGAGGGACGGATTCAAACATATACTTTAGCGCAATATAAAATCCTGAGCGGGTTAAGTCTTCGGTAAAACTCTTCCTTTCGATATATTCAGCCCGCACCTCAAGCTGGCTGAGTAAAAATTGTATGTCGTATCCAATCACCGTCTCCTCTTTTGAGGATATATCTTTTGAGTCATCCTCTGCAATGGATATTCCTATCTCAAAGAGCTTGTCAGTAATCTCTTGATGCAGTCTGAAGGGATCCCTGAGAGGAAAAAACCCCAATCGTCCGCCATAAGCCAATCCTTTATTGAATCCGTTTACTGTGTAAAGAGAATAATCTAAAAATTTATAAACGCCGTATAGCCTGACGCCGGTATCATTCCAGCCCCCATCCATTACATAATCGGTGGTGAGAGGGGGGTGTGATGGTCTCCCTGTCTGTAGTTGCAAAATAGAGGTAGTCCAGTCCAAAGGGGATGTCGAAGCGACCTACCTGGATATGAAACCCAGGCTCATAAAAGATTCGTCCCCTTGGAGATATAGTATGGTCAAATTGATGGTAGTCAACAAAGGCAACGCCGATATCTGCAGCGCCGTTATCAAAAACCAGCGCCCCTGCAGCGGCTAAATTCTCTTTGTGATATTCCATATCCAGCTCAAAGGGACCTAAAGCCCAGGGATTATCTCTCTCTTTTAAATCCGAGACATTGATATCGAAAAAACCGGAAAAGGATGGTCTCTCTGTTTTATCTCCTTCCTCAGCAGGTGGCGCTTTAAGCTCCTCAACCTCTTTCTTTAAGCCGTCTATCTCTTTTTTCAGGGAATTATAATCTGGAGAGGTATCTGCCGTAACTGTTGCAGGCTCTTTAATGACAGCATCCTCTGCCCATGCTGACAGAGGGATGGTGTAAATAAAAAGGATTATCCATAAACCTTTAAATATGTTTTTCATGATTCGGCTATTTCAGCATAAAAAATAATATAAGTCATGTTTTTTTGTTTTGTGTTTTTTTGTTTTGTTTTTTTTAGTTTTTTTAGTTGCATCTTTCTATCTTTGGCGTTATTATTTGTGCAGGGAAATTATAAAAATTACCACGGATTTATCACGGATGAACACGGATAAGATAAATCCTTTTACTATTTCATTGTTTTTCTGTGTTTATCCGTGTCCTTCCGTGGTTAAATCATGTTTTTGTTCTTTTTAATAGGGGGTATACCCCAGGAGGTGTTTATGAGGTTGACGATTGGAAGGAAGCTGTATGGCGGTTTCGGGGCGGTTATTGTTCTGGTAGCCGTCTTTTCAGTTTTTGTCATCAGGGAGATGAGGGAGTTCAGAGAGGATATTACAAATTATCAGGCAATTCAGGAGGAACAAAAAATCGGAAAGGAGTT
>JACRGU010000026.1 GCA_016212245.1 Nitrospirota bacterium | reverse complement strand
GAGGTATTGGATTGCACTATCAATGGTGCCAGATATAGGGCCTGCTTCGTGCAGGAGTCTACTTTCTGTCTTTGGCACACCCGAAGGTATATTCAATGCAGGACTTGATGACCTCTTTTCTGTTGAAGGGATAGGGACATTTAGGGCAAAGAATATAAAGAGATTTTCATCATGGAAGGATGTGGAGAAACGGTTCAGGGTTTTAGAGAAAAAGGGGATTAGGGTTATAGGATTTGGTGAACCCTCATATCCGGAGATGCTCAGGGAGATTGAGGATGCCCCTATTGTCATCTATACAAAAGGCGATATACAACCCGAAGACCGTTACTCAATAGCAATAGTCGGCTCACGCAAACCAACACCATATGGAACATCAGTTACAGAAAAAATCTCTGAAGAGCTTGCATCCATGGGTTTTACTATTGTAAGTGGTATGGCAAGGGGCATTGATGCCCTATCACACATAGGGGCATTGAGGTCCGGAGGCAGGAGTATTGCTGTTCTGGGCTCAGGGCTTGATGTGCCTTATCCCCCGGAAAACAAAGGTTTGATGAACAAAATAATAGATTCAGGTTGTGTTGTAAGTGAGTTCCCTCCCAGGACACCGCCTAACAGGGAAAATTTTCCCCGGAGAAACAGGCTCATAAGTGGACTTTCTCTTGGTGTACTCGTTATTGAGGCAACCTCTGACAGCGGTTCTCTGATCACAGCAAAATGTGCTGTAGAGCAGAATAGAGAGGTCTTTGCCATTCCTGGCAATATAACATCACCTAATTCGGAAGGCACTAATGAACTGATAAAGCGAGGTGCAAAGCTGGTTCAGAAGACAGACGATATTGTTGAAGAACTTGCTTCTGTGTTAAAGGGATTTATAAAATGTAAGGATAAAGCAAGGATAGAAGTTACAGATGAGGAAAGGAACATCTGCAATGTGCTCACAGGTGAGCCAAAACACATTGATATAATCTCAAGAGAAAGTGGCATGCCTGCATCAAGAGTGCTTGGCATTCTCCTCAGTCTTGAATTAAAAGGTGTTGCAAAACAGACAGCGGGCAAAAAGTTTTATCTATCATGAAGAAAGACAGACAGGACATAGCATTCTCGCTCATTCTCGACACGATAAATCGTGTCTCCGAGGTGAATTCTTTCTTCGAAAGAATTCAAATCCGCTCGAATACTATGTCCTGTCTGTCGTTGTCTATATGAATGATATAGGTATAGGGGGTAGTTAATGAAGTCTCTGGTTATTGTTGAGTCTCCTGCTAAGGCAAGGACTATAAACAAGATACTCGGTAATGAATTTAGAGTTTTGGCATCCATCGGCCATGTAAAGGACCTTCCTGAAAAAGAGATGGGGGTTGATATAGAGAATGACTTTAAACCGCACTATATTGTAATCCCAGGCAAAGAGAAAGTTATTAAAGAACTTAAGAAGGTATCAAAAGAGGCTGATAGGATATTTCTTGCACCAGACCCTGACAGGGAAGGAGAGGCAATTGCATGGCATATTGTATCTGAAATCTCAGATCTCAAATCTCGAGTTCCAGACGAGAGAATATACAGGATTACCTTTAACGAAATAACAGAACGGGCTGTACGTGAAGCAATAAAAACCCCTAACAAGATAGATATGAAAAAGGTCGAGGCACAGCAGGCAAGGAGGATCCTTGACAGGCTTGTTGGCTATTGCCTCAGTCCGCTTCTATGGAGGAAGGTAAAGGGGGGGCTCAGTGCAGGGAGGGTGCAGTCTGTTGCAGTCAGGCTTATAGTAGACAGAGAGCGAGGGATAGAGACATTCAAGAAAGAGGAATACTGGTCAATAAATGCGGAGTTCGAGGGTTCTAAGAAACCCTCATTCTGGGCGAGGCTTCATAGCATAGAGCACAGAGCACAGAGCACAGAGCACAAATTTTTAATACCGAATGAAGAGATTGCTACTGCCATAGTTAATGACTTAAGGGATAAAGAGTTTGTGCTGAGTAAGATAGAGCGCAAACAAAGGAAAAAAATGCCTTACCCTCCCTTCATAACAAGCACTCTACAGCAGGAGGCAGCAAGGAAACTGAGATTCCCTGCAAAAAAGACAATGGCAGTGGCACAGCAACTTTATGAAGGGATTGAACTTGGAGGGGAGGGTGCAGTCGGTCTTATAACATATATGAGAACAGATTCTCATAGGATAGCACCTGAGGCACAGGAGTGGGCGAGAGAGCTTATCGATAAAACATTCGGAAAAGATTATGTGCCAGAGAAACCACCTCAATATAAAAGTAAGGCAACAGCACAGGAGGCCCATGAAGCAATCAGACCAACTTATCCAACCAAGAGGCCAGAGGACATAAGACAATTTCTTTCAAAAGACCAGCAGGCCCTTTATACCCTGATATGGAACTGCTTCATATCAAGCCAGATGTCACCAGCACAGCTTGAGCAGACAACATTTATTATAGAGTCAGAAGTCAGAAGTCAGAACTCCGAACTCCAAACTCTGAACTCCGAACTAAACATAAACTCGTCACTTGCAGAGTTCCGTGCTTCAGGCACAGTTATAAGATTTCCAGGCTTTATGGCTTTATATACAGAAAGCAAGGATGAGGTAGAAGATGAGAATGGATTGACATTGCCTCCATTGAAAGAAGGAGAGAGACTGAGACTTCTTAATCTACAGCCGAGACAGCATTTCACACAGCCTCCTCCACGTTATACAGAGGCAGCCCTTGTGAAGGCCCTTGAGGAAAAGGGTATTGGCAGGCCAAGCACCTATGCAACGATCCTTTCGACGATACAGGACAGGAAATATGTCCATAAGATTGATGGAAAGTTTTTCCCAACAGAACTCGGCACTGTTGTAAATGGCTTCCTCGTTGAAAGGTTTCCTGAACTCATTGATATCGGGTTCACCGCAAAACTGGAGGGCGAGCTCGACCACATAGAAGATGGCAAAAGGAAATGGGTCAAGGTTGTTAGAGACTTCTATAATCCATTCAGCCACGACCTCACAGAGGCCATAAAAACCACCGGGAAGATCAAGCCAAAGGACATACCTACAGAAACCATGTGCGAGAAATGCGGCCTCCCTATGGTCCTAAGATGGGGAAGACATGGAAGGTTTATAGCATGCTCAGGATTCCCTAAGTGTAAAAATACAAAACCCATCAAACCAGATAGCACAGAGCAGAGAGCAGAGAGCACCCCCTCCCTAACCCTCCCCCCTCGAGGGGGAGGGCAGGGGTGGGGGGTAGACTCCGAACTCCGAACTCTGAACTCCGAACTTAATTGTGAGAAATGTGGTTCTCCGATGATACTCAAATCAGGGAAATATGGTAAGTTCCTTGCCTGTTCAAGGTATCCTGAATGTAGAAATACAAAACCTATAGCAACTGGTGTGAAGTGTCCACAGGATAGCGGAGATATAGTCGAAAGGCGTTCCAGAAAAGGAAAGCCCTTCTGGAGTTGTAGCAACTATCCTGAATGTAAATTTGCATTATGGTATAGGCCTGTTAATAAAAAATGCCCACAGTGTAGCGCAGAATTTATTGTCGAGAAAAGGGATCGAACAGGAAAGATCTATCTCTCCTGCCTGAAGAAGGGATGTGGATATAAAGAAGATTCGAAAGAAGTGGTGGTGTGAGACCCATTATTATAGGAATTGGAGGGGCATACAGCAGTGTCGGTAAGACTACAATTGCTTCCATACTGCTCAATCATCTCAAGGGATGGGGTGCAATAAAATACACCCCGAGTGATTTATACTGCTCGATACTTGATGACCGTGAGATTTTGAGGCAAGAGGGTAAAGATACAGCAATACTCCTATCATCAGGCGCAGAAGAGGTTTTGTGGGTTCAGTCGCCTCCATTAGAGTTAAAAGAAATCATTTCAATGGCAATTGACAGATTGTCTCATCTCAGAGGGATTATTGTCGAGGGCAACAGTGCAATTGAGTTTTTAAAACCTGATATTGTAATATTTATTTCGGGAAGGGATATTGAGACATTGAAAGAAAGTGCCATAAATATTCTAAATATGGCAGATATAATTTTATTTCAACATGAACCTTCTATAAAATTACCAGAGAGGGCAAAAAAATTTAAGGTTGCCTACTTATCAATATCAGAGCTGGATGAATGTATAAATTATATATATGAATTATTGAATGAAAGACAGGGTAGTAGAAGAGGTTAAGAAAAAGGCTATTAAAGGCAAACTCCCATGCCTTATCGCGATGACAATTGCAAAAGAGCTTGGTGTTTCATACAGGACTGTTGGTAAGGCCGCTGACAGGCTTAATGTGAAGATCACAAATTGCCAGCTCGGCTGTTTCTGATGGTAACAATCCTCTTTGAGCTTGCACTTACTTTCTACTTTGCAGCAGCAATAGTGAGCGTTATGGAACTCTTCAGAGGCACCAAGACTACATCAAGGTTTGTGCTCACATTCGCTGTGATAGGCTTTTTAATACACACAGCAAATATAATTGCAAGATATGTAATCGCTGGACATATTCCGATAACCAATCTCCATGAGGCATCATCATTTTTTTCATGGTGTATCGTTCTTTTATTCTTTTTCCTTGAATATAGATACAGGCTCGGACTCCTCGGCTCGTTCATAATGCCTGTAGTCTTTATTCTTATGCTTTCATCTTCTATGCTTCCAAGAAAGATAGAGCCATTAAGCCCGGTTCTTCAGAGTTACTGGCTGGGGATCCACACAGTCCTTGCCTTCCTCGGTGATGCAGCCTTTGCAATGGCCTTTGGCATAGGGATTATGTACTTACTCCAGGAACATTACGTTAAGTCAAAACGTCTCGGAGGGTTATTTCAGAGGCTTCCAAGCCTCCAGATACTTGATGAGATAAATTACAAACTTATAACACTTGGATTCCCTCTGCTGACACTTGCAATAATTACAGGTGCGCTCTGGGCAGAGAGCGCATGGGGAAGCTACTGGAGATGGGATCCCAAAGAGACATGGTCTCTGATAACCTGGTTTATTTATGCCCTCGTACTTCATGCGAGGCTGACTGCCGGATGGAGGGGGAAAAGGGCTGCAATCCTATCTATAATAGGTTTCGCTGCAGTACTTTTCACATTCTTCGGCGTAAACCTTCTGCTTAAGGGTCTGCACGCTTTCAAATGAAGGTTCTTATAGTAGGTCTCAACCATAAGACGGCTGATATAGATATCAGGGAAAAACTGTCATTCAATGGCCTTAAGCTTGAAGATGGCATGATAAAGTTTAAAGGACTCCCTGAGGTAGAAGAGGCTATGATACTGTCTACCTGCAACAGGGTAGAACTTTATGCGAATGTCAGTGATGCTGAAAAGGCATCTATGTCTATAAAGGGCTTTTTATCCCGATTCCACAATATAGACATGGCCGTACTTGATAATGTCCTTTACATCTATGATGATGTTGCTGCAATCAGGCATGTCTTCAGGGTTGCATCAAGCCTTGATTCTATGGTAGTCGGTGAGCCACAGATACTCGGACAGCTGAAAGAGGCCTTTGAGTTCGCCCTCGAGAAAAAAACAACAGGCCTCCTTCTGAACAAACTTATGAAAAAGGCAATCTCCGTTGCAAAGAGGGTAAGGACAGAGACAAGGATAGCTGAAAACGCTGTCTCGATAAGCTTTGCTGCCGTTGAACTCGCAAGGAAGATTTTCACTGACCTGTCAGAGAAGTCATTTATGCTTTTAGGTGCAGGGGAGATGGCTGAACTCGCTGCAAGACATTTAATGAACAATGGTGTAAAGGAAGTCATTGTAGCGAATAGGACATACGAGCGGGCCTGCGAGCTTGCAAATGAATTCAATGGAAGACCTGTTAAGTTCGATGAGTTTCCACAGGAGATGGTGCACACAGATATAGTCATCTGTTCAACAGGGGCCCCGCGTTATGTATTAATGAAAGACCAGATGCAGAAAGTAATGAAGGAGAGAAAACAGAAACCAGTATTCATTATAGACATCTCTGTACCGAGAAACATAGACCCTAAGATTAATCAGCTGGAAAATGTTTATCTATACGATATTGATGACCTCCAGGGCATTGTTGATGCAAATATGCTTGAGAGGCATAAAGAGGCAGAGAAGGCAGAAAGGATAATCGAGGAAGAGGTCGAGACCTTTCTCAAATGGCAGTCTTCTCTCGATTCTGTGCCAACTATTGTTGCCCTCAGGGACAAGGCAGAAGAGATAAAGAAAGAAGAGCTTGAAAATTTGATTAACAAACTACCTGAGCTTGGAGAAAGAGAGAGAAAGGCCATCTAATATATGGCCTCTGCCATTATCAATAAACTCATCCATCCACCAACCATGGCACTGAAAGAAGATGCGGAAGACAGAGATATGTTGATTGCTACAATAAAAAGGCTCTACGGCATAAATAGCGAGAAGGGATAAAAAGGATTACTATAAAATG
>JACRGU010000029.1 GCA_016212245.1 Nitrospirota bacterium | reverse complement strand
TTACAGATGATATGCTGGTAAATCTTTTTGGGGCTGTAGCTCAGTTGGGAGAGCGCTTGAATGGCATTCAAGAGGTCGGGGGTTCGATCCCCCTCAGCTCCACCATAGAGATATAGCTGGTCAAAGACCAGCTTTTTTTATATCAATCTGGTTGATGGTTGTCTTTATCTCGGCTATACTTAAGTTAACACAGTTTTTTGAGTTTACATGGTTTCTTGTGTTATAAAACCCCAGAAACTCAATAAACCCGAAGAACTCAACAAACCTTGCAAATGAAGATTGAGCTGACATCAGGTAAAACGCTTTCAGCAACCAAAAATGAGAGCATATATCATGCCCTGAGGAGGCAAGGGATATACCTTGTTGCCTCATGTGGTGGAAAAGGGGTATGTGGAAAATGTCGGGTTAAGCTTCTTGAAGGCAGAGGCAGGATTATATCCACAGGAAAACTTACCCCAATAGATATAGATGCAAGGTTTGTGCTTGCCTGTCAAACATTCCCTGAAGAAAATATCTTCATCGAGATACCTGAGGAATCGAGGCTTGTCGTAGGAGAGAGGATAGCGATATCAAAGTCAAGAGACCTTTTTGAACTGCTTCACTCTTTAAAGGCTGAGATATCCCCAATTGTGAAGCGAATTCAACTGAATCTACCTCCCCCTACCATCCATGACAATATCAGCGATCTTGAACGCCTAAAGAGGGCACTCGATGAAAAAGGGATGAAGGGTATGAGATTCTCACATGGCTTTGTATCCAGTATGGCAACTGCCCTGAGAAAAGCTGACTGGAAAGCGAATCTGGCCTATACAGATGGCCCTGAGGCTATTTTTATATCGCCTCTGAAAAGTAAGGATAGATATGGTATTGCAGTTGATATAGGCACAACCACAATAGTTGTATATCTCGTTAATCTTACAGATGGACGGCTTATTGATGTTGGGTCAACCTATAACTCTCAGATGAGGTATGGAGATGATATCATCACAAGGATTGTATACGCCACTGAGGGTGGTGGGCTGGAGGAGCTCAGAGATACGGTGGTTAGCGATATTAATGCCATCTTAACACCCATGATTGAGAGGCATAATATAAGGATAGAAGATATCGAGTCTGCTGTAATTTCCGGGAATACAACCATGTCACATATCTTCTGGGGTCTCAGCCCGCAGTATATCAGAGAAGAACCCTATATCCCTACCATGAATTTATTTCCATCATGGAAGGCAGGGACAGCAAGACTGAATATTAATCTACAGGCTCCTGTGTATACAGTACCATGTGTTGCGAGCTATGTAGGGGGTGATATTGTTGCAGGTGTGTTAGCCTCAAAGATGCACAGAAGTGATGAAGTCTCACTCTTTATGGATATAGGCACAAACGGAGAGATTGCCATAGGAAATTCAGAATGGATTGTCACTGCTGCGTGCTCTGCAGGCCCATGCTTTGAGGGGAGCGGGATAAGACACGGGATGAGGGCGACTGAAGGGGCGATAGAATCCGTGAAGATAGACCCCCGGACATTTGAACCTGTAATTAATGTTATCGGAAATGGAAAACCTATGGGTATATGCGGCTCAGGTATGATAGACGCCATCTCAGAGATGTTCCTGATAGGTGTAATAGACCAGAAAGGCAGGTTTGTCAGAGAGGTCAAGACTGGCAGAATAAGGGATGGTGTAGATGGTCCTGAGTTTCTGATTTTCAGCAGAGATGGGAGGGACATTGTCCTTACAGAGGTTGATATTGAGAACATTCTGAGGGCAAAGGCTGCGATTTATGCAGGCGTCTCCCTGCTTCTGAAGGAGGTTGGTGTTACACTTGATAAAATAGGTAGAGCTTATATTGCTGGGGGTTTTGGAAATTATCTAAATGTGGATAAGGCGATTATTCTGGGTATGCTCCCTGACCTCCCGGAGGGAAAATTCAAATTTCTCGGAAATACATCAATAGCAGGTGCCTATCTATGTCTTCTCTCAGATACCATGAGAAGAAAGGCAGAGGAGATTGCAGGTAAGATGACATATATGGAACTCTCTGTCTCGAGAAGGTTCATGGATGAATATATGTCTGCCCTTTTCCTGCCACATACGGATATAGGACTATTTCCAACAGTAGAGAAACTGCTATATAAGCTATATAAGAAGTAACGAGTAACAAGTGACGAGTAACGAGAAGTTTAAAAGTCTAAAGTCTTTAGTTTTTAATACAACTTTCGTAAATGTTATTTAGCCGTCATTCCGTGCTTGCCTGCCCCGCTATGCGGAGCATGGCCGGGGACACGGAATCCAGTCAGTTTTTTACCTCTGGATTCCTGCTTTCGCAGGAATGACAATACTACGCCAGTATTGGTACTGCGAAAGTTGTATTTTTAACTTGTCACTTGTCACTCGTTACTTTTTTAGTGTACCGGTCCTGAAGACAGAAGTTTTTCTACCTCCTTTTTTATTACTGAAGGGGGTATACCGCCATGTATCCTTAGCACCCCATTTATTAAAACAACAGGGGTATTTACAGCACCCAGTCTTAAAAGCTCCCTTATATCGTCAAACTCTTCTTCCTCATCCATGAACAGGTCTATATACTCAACAGACACGACAGATGGATAAAAATAATTCATCTCTTTCCTTAGTTCATCTGCAAGCACCTTGTTTGTTATAGAGTTTTCGAACGCACCCCCTTTGAAAAGGATGCCCTCCATCGGATTGTCCACTATCTGGATATGAACTCTCTGAAGCATTCGGATTACCTTCCTTTCGTTGTGGTTACCAGCATATTATCTATGAGCCTTGTATCTCCGATTTTTACTGCTACTGCGAGCAGTGCATCGCCTTTTATCTCCAAAAGCTCATCAAGGGTCTCAGGGTCATATACTCCCGCATAATCAATCCCTGATACAGCAGGTTCCTTTAAAAGTCTCTCATGCATTAACCCCTTGATATAAATTCCATTTATTATACCAGACCTTATTAAATCCGATGCCTCTGTAAGACACCTGTAGATGACTGTTGCTGCCTCCCTCTCTGTCTTATTGAGGTATGTATTCCTTGAACTCATTGCAAGACCATCATGTTCTCTTATTGTTGGGCATACAACAATATCCACATCCATGTTCAGGTCTTTTACAAGACGCTTTATGATAACAGCCTGCTGATAATCCTTCTGGCCGAAGTATGCCCTTGTTGGTTTTACAATATTCAGGAGTTTTGTTACAACTGTTGCTATTCCTCTGAAATGGCCTGGTCTGAATGCACCGCAGAGTTTTTCAGAAATCTTCTCTACCTCTATGTATGTCGAGAACCCTTCAGGGTAAATCAGAGACGTATCAGGGAGGAAGAGGATATCGATCTCTTCTTCACGAAGCTTTGCTGTATCGCCCTCGATGTCCCTCGGATACCTCTCAAAATCTTCTAATGGGCCAAACTGAAGTGGATTAACGAATATGCTTACCACTGTAATATCATTCTCTTGTCTTGCCCTCCTGACCAGGCTGAGATGTCCTTCATGAAGCGCGCCCATTGTCGGCACAAAGCCTATGCTCCTGCTATGCAGAAGATGCCCCTTGGATGTGTCCTGCATTATCCTTATAATTCTTATTATCTCCATCTCATACCTCTATTTCATTAAGTAAAGCATCGAGGAGTTCTTCCTCCTTGAGTTTCTTTACTATCTTACCTTTTTTGAAAAGTATACCTCTACCCTTCCCACCTGCTATCCCCAAATCAGCCTCTCTTGCTTCCCCGGGGCCATTTACAATGCATCCCATCACAGCAACTGTTATTGATTTGTCAATATCTCTCAGCCTGGATTCAACCTCTGTTGCAAGTCCTTTCAGGTCTATGTTACACCTGCCGCAGGTTGGACATGAGATTATCTCAGCACCTCTTTTCCTTATACTGAGGGCTTTCAAGATTCCATAAGCTACCCTCACCTCTTCAACAGGTTCTGCGGTCAGGGATACCCTGATAGTATCTCCTATCCCCTCTGATAGCAATATGCCAAGGCCGACTGAGCTCTTTATTATCCCTGTGAATGGAGGACCTGCCTCTGATACTCCTATATGAAGTGGATAGTCATACCTTTCAGAAAACAGTCTGCATGCCTCTATCGTTGTAAGAACACTGGATGCCTTGAGAGAGACCTTTATATCTCGAAAATCCATGTCCTCGAGCATCTCTATATGCCTTTTTGCACTCTCAACAAGTGCCTCTGGTTCTGGGTGTCCGTATTTCTTCAGGAGTTCCTTTTCGAGTGAACCTGCATTTACACCTATCCTGATAGGTAAATTCTTATCCTTCGCGGCCGTAATAACCTCTTTAACCTTCCACCTTGCACCTATATTGCCCGGGTTTATCCTGAGGCCATCAACTCCCTGTTTTACAGCCTCAATTGCAAGCCTCCAGTTAAAGTGTATATCAGCTATCATTGGTATATTGATAGATTTCTTTATCTTACTGAGTGCCTTTGCTGCATCCATGTCAGGCACTGCAAGCCTTATGATCTCGCATCCAGCAGCCTCAAGGGACATAATCTGGTTAACTGTTGCCTCTACATCTCCTGTGTTGGTTTTTGTCATTGACTGGACAGTAATCGGGTTTCCACCTCCAACAGGGACCCTGCCAACATAGATTGTCTTTGTCTTTTTATGATTCTTCATTTTTAATCTTATCTTCTTTACCCTTCCTTCCCCTGTATGACTTCACGGCTGATTCGTGTTCCAACACTGTAGCAGAGAAACGGTGTGTTCCATCGTTATTCGACACAAAATAGATGTAGGGGACATTTGCAGGATAAAGCGCTGCGATAATTGATTTGATGCCTGGCGATGCAATGGGCCCTGGTGGGAGCCCCTTGATGACATAGGTGTTATATGGAGTTTTTAGTTGTAAATCTGTCAGGGTTATTTTCTCCTTGAAACTCTTTATACCATAAATACAGGTCGGGTCTGCCTGAAGTGGCATTCCCTTTCTGAGCCTGTTATAGTATACAGCAGATATTATAGGTCTCTCTTCATCTGTTACAGCCTCCTTCTCAATGATAGAGGCAAGGGTGAGTATTTCCCTTTCTGTGAGTCTGAGTTCTGATGTCCTGCTCATCAACTCACCTGAATATTTTTCACGCATCCTGTTTATCATCATGCCCACCGCATCCTCAGGAGCTATTCCCTTCGGTAGTTTATACTTATCCGGGAATAAATAGCCCTCGAATGTCGGGGCATCAATATTGTATAAAAAGAGGAAATCTTTATTTGCCGAAAGCTGTATGAAATCTTCTGTATTAATAATACCTTTTTCTGAAAGTTTTTCTGCTATCTCTCTGAGTGAATCTCCTTCAACTATTGTTATCTCATATTCTATTATCTGTCCCAGCTTCAACATTTTAAAGATGTCGAAAGGGCTCATTGACCCATAGATAGAATAGAATCCAGCCCTTATCCTCCTGTCCAGACCACTTATCCTGCCAATAAACAGGAAGAGGTTTCTGTCTCGCATAAGTCTTTCCTTAGAAAGGATCTCGACCGCTTGCCTGAAGGTAGCACCTTTTGGTATCTCGACCTCTATATTCTTACTACCGAGCGGGATCGGAAGTGGGATCAGGAGCTCTACCGCCAAATAGGTTCCACACAATAAGATAGTGCCGGCTAAGATAAAGATGATATTTCTTTTCATGGTCTTAGGATGCCAGAATTAACAGTCAGTAGTCAAATTTACAAATGCAAAATTTAAAATTAAAAATTCAAAATAAAGGAGTTCCAAAATTTTTAATTTTGCTTTTTAATTTTTGAATTTATTCGTAAATTGAAACAAAATAAGCGGGGGCGTTTTAGAATACGCCCCCGCTGCCAATCACTAATCCCTAACCGCTAATCCCTGTCTTTTAATACATCTCTCCTCCCATGCCACCTGGCATCTTTGGAGTCTTTTCCTCCTCTGGGATATCTGTGACCATTACAGAGGTTGTCAGCATCAGTGCTGCAACTGATGCAGCATTCTGGAGTGCATATCTCGTTACCTTGGTAGGGTCAATAATCCCTGCCTTCATCATGTCCGTATACTCTTCTTTATCTACATCAAAGCCGTAGTTAGTCTCTTTTGAGTGCTTTACCTTCTCAACTACTACTGAACCCTCAAGGCCTGCATTATTGACTAACTGTCTGATTGGTTCTTCGAGTGCCCTTCTCACTATTTCAACACCAATCTGCTGGTCACCTTCGAGCTTAAGACCTTTTAGTGCAGGTAGGCACCTGAGAAATGCAACTCCTCCGCCAGGGACGATACCTTCTTCAACAGCAGCCCTTGTTGCATGTAGTGCATCTTCAACTCTTGCCTTTTTCTCCTTCATCTCTGTCTCTGTTGCTGCACCAACATTGATAACTGCAACTCCACCAACGAGCTTTGCAAGACGCTCCTGAAGCTTTTCTCTATCATAATCTGAGGTTGCTTCATCTATCTGGGTCTTTATCTGTTTGACCCTTCCCTGAATCTTTGCAGGGTCTCCTGCACCTTCAACGATGGTTGTATTCTCTTTGTCTATGGTGACTTTTTTGGCCCTTCCAAGGTCAGAAATCTTTATGCTCTCAAGCTTTATGCCGAGGTCTTCCGATATCATTGTGCCGCCTGTGAGCACTGCAATGTCCTCCAACATTGCCTTCCTTCTATCGCCAAAACCAGGTGCCTTGACAGCACATACCTGGATTGTACCACGGAGCTTATTGACAACGAGCGTTGCTAGGGCCTCACCCTCTACCTCCTCAGCAATGATTAAGAGGGGTCTTCCCATCTTTGCTGTCTGCTCAAGTATCGGGAGCAAATCCTTCATGCTCGAAATCTTCTTTTCATGGATGAGTATAAATGTATCTTCGAGATTGCACTCCATCCTCTCGGGGTCGGTTATAAAATACGGGGAGATATATCCCCTGTCAAACTGCATACCCTCAACAACATCGAGTGTTGTTGCCATGCTCTTTGCCTCTTCAACTGTGATTACACCATCCTTACCTACCTTGTCCATCGCTTCTGCAATTAGCTCTCCGATAGAGGGGTCATTGTTTGCAGAGATTGTGCCGACCTGTGTTATCTCTTTTTTGTCCTGGACAGGCTTGCTGAGCTTTTTAAGTTCATCTATAACTACCTCTACTGATTTTTCGACTCCCCTCTTGATGTCCATCGGATTCGCACCTGCAACAACATTCTTAGTGCCCTCTCTATAAATAGCGTGTGCGAGGACTGTTGCTGTGGTTGTGCCATCACCTGCTACATCAGATGTCTTTGATGCAACCTCCCTTACGAGTTGTGCACCCATATTCTCATAGGGTTCCTTGAGCTCTATCTCTTTTGCAACAGTGACACCATCTTTTGTTATCGTTGGTGCACCATATTTTTTGTCGAGGATTGCATTTCTTCCCTTTGGCCCCAGTGTTGCCTTTACTGCATCAGTTAAAATACTTACACCTTTTAGAATTGATCTCCTTGCTGCTTCGTCAAAAAGAAGCTGTTTAGCCATTTGTTAATCCTCCTTCTCTATTGAAAATTTTTTAGCCTTCAACGATTCCTAAGATGTCCTCTTCCCTGATGATAAGGTATTCTTCATCGTCAATCTTAATCTTTGAGCCTGAATACTTATCGAAAAGTATAGTATCCCCTACCTTAACCTCCATAGGCTGACGTTTGCCATCATCCGTAACCCTACCAGGACCTACTGCTATTACTGTTCCCTTCTGGGGTTTTTCCTTTGCTGCATCGGGGATGTAAAGACCGCCTGCTGTCTTTTCCTCTTCTGAGGAATACCTGACGAATACCCTGTCTCTAAGTGGTTTGAACTTCATAGACATAGCTCCTTTCTTTATATAAGATTTTTGATTTTGTTAGCACTCACTGACATTGAGTGCTAATTATAATAGGGGAACCGCATTTAAGGCAAGGGCTTTTATTATGTGAAAAAGATAAAATTCGAGTAAAAACATCTGTTTTTTGAAAAAAACTATTATTTTTTAACTTTTTACCCTCTTTTTTTAGGAAGCCAAAGTTTTATTGTTATAAGCCCTATTAAAAATCCGCCTATATGGGCAAACCATGCAACACCACCCTCACCCCCAAGACCCTTACTTAACAGCCCATTTATAAGCTGTATGATAGCCCAGAATCCAATAACTATCAGTGCGGGTATTCTTATGACCTGAACAAAGAAACCAAGAAATACTAATGTATGTACCCTCGCATGGGGGAATAGAAGCACATATGCCCCGAGTATCCCTGACACAGCACCGCTTGCTCCTATCATGGGGATGGTTGAGTGGGACTCTGTTAAAACATGGGCGTATGCAGAGACGATTCCGCAGAATATATAAAATACAATAAACCTCAAATGACCTAATCTATCTTCAATATTATTGCCGAATATCCAGAGGTAAAGCATATTGCCTGCGAGGTGAAAGACTCCGCCATGCATAAACATGGCAGAAAAGACTGTTAGTATCGGATGTATCGGCTGGTCTGTTTTAAGGGTCAGGATGTAATGAGGTATCGCACCATATGCATAGGCAACCTTTTCCATACCTAAGGGAGATGTAACCTCACATAAAAATATGAATATGTTGAGTGCGATAATCCCTATCGTGAAGCAAGGAAATGTACGTGTAGGATTATCGTCTTTATATGGAATCAATTGTCTTTACCTCTATACCATTCTGCTCCAGCAATGCTGAAGTGATTCCTTTACCATGTGACTTTTTACCTGAAATCCATACATATGTTACACCACAGGATGGGCTTCCATCCTTGAATATCGCTGCCTTTATATGGAATATTCTTGCAATCCTCAGGGTTTCCTTAGCACCTTTTAACAGTGCCATGGTATAATCTATTCCATCTCTACCTACTGCCCTGTTCTTCTGACCTGAAGCGAGTGCAACATCATTGTTAATAAACTGCACAGGACTTCTCGGTGTTGGAAGACCTCCGAGTTGCTCGGGGCAAACAGGAATTGCCTTACCTGATAATACAAGTTTGACAATCCTTCTGTCTTTGCTGTTTGTCCCATCATATCTTGTGTTAAAGCCAGCAAGGCACGCACTGACAAGAAACATAGCAAATTATACGGTAAGGGGCCATCAGTGTCAAAAGATAAAAAGTTTGCTAATATAAAATCCTTATAATCATCTTTTCTTTTCCACCGTATCAGATAATAAATCCGAACAGAGGGACAATCTATTTCAGGGAAGATACTGCACTCTTAGATATTAATAGATGGCTTACCATTGAACTCTGGGGAAAGGTTCCGGTGACTTTGCTGTTCTTCCTGATACTTTCTGTCACAACCCTGATTTTCCTTTTGCAGGAGATTATTCCTATCCTGAGGGATATCTATAATTCAAAAACCCCTGATACCATTATAAAAAGACCTGCTGAATATTCGGTTGTGAATGAAGCGATTCAATCCCTGCCTGTAAATAAACCCGACATTTTTATTATAGAAGATAACCATCCCCTGCTGTTTTCCACGGGCGGAAATAATACAGCAATATATCTATCCACAGGACTCGCGGATACTTTAAATAAGGATCAGATTTAATTATAAATTATTTTGTTGTCTGATGGATGTGAGGTGATTCATGCATAAAAGATTTTTTATGTATTTTTCATTTGCACTGACAGTTGCAATCCTGATCGCAGTGTTAAAGATTATTAACTGGATACCAATGACAATCCAGAGGGATGAGATGAGGAGATACAGGAATGTCGAGGAGATCAAATCAAAATTAAATATAAAGGATATATATGTCCCTGCATATTTCCCCGAACACTTTAGCTGGCCTCCGTCAGAGATATTAGCGCAGAAAAAGCCTTTTCTGGCTGTAATAATGCAGTTCAAATATAAAGGCAGGGGCGATGTTGCCCTGATAGTATCCCAGGCTGATGCAAGGGCGAACTTCATTCCGAGGCATAAGATAAGACCACTGGAGATAAAAGAAAGGGTCTGGTATTCGATAAAAGGCAGGGAGGGAGAACTTGTAGTTGGAGTATGCGAAAATAATGAGCCATGCAGCCAGATTTCGTGGGATGAAGGTAAATACAGGATAAATGTTATTGCAAAATATCCACCGCTTGAGGTTATAAAGATTGCAGAGAGTATGCTCCATTAGGTTATTTCAGCAGGGATTGAACCCCCTATTGCATCAGACTATCAATGCCCTTAAGTTTTACTATAGAATAAAAAGTCCATTGGATACTTTAAACATATATCACCCCATATTTTGGAGCAAAATGGCACTCGGTGCTATTGTGAACAAGATACGCAAAATGTCGCTGACGCTCCATTTTGCGTATCGGGGCGGCGGGTAAGTGAATGCCTGAATATGGCTTCGTGTCGCTCTGGTCTTTAATATGTTAATATTGTTAAACTAACAAGGTGGGTAGATATGCAACTGCCAGTCACATTGCGTCAGCGACACTTCGCCTATCAGGCACGTAAGCGGTGAGTCCGCAAATGCGTCCTCACCAAAATTCGCTTACCCTGTTCGCTGTTAATGAAAGCAAGCTTTCCTTACAGCGAACTTCGCTTACCCGCCGCCCCGTTATCTACTCAGTGCGGGCAAAGGGGGATGAAAAATGAGAATTATTAACCAGATTTTACTCACAAAAAAGATAATAGCGATTATCGTAGCAATGCTTTGTGTATTTGCCATTACCTCGGTATCCTTTCCAGCAGAAGAGAAGAAAGCAGCTTCTCCAGAAAAGAAAATTGAGCCAACACAGCCAGCAGAGAAGAAGGCATCTGAAAAGCTAAAAAGGCTTGCAGGTGAAGTTAAGGCAGTTGATGCAGTGGCTAAAACTATTACTCTAGCCAGGGATATAAAGGATAAGGTCGAGGAAATTATTGTTACAGTTAATAATAAGACTAAGATTACACTAAATAATGAGGAGAAAACATTTGCAGATGTAAAACTCGGTGACAAGGTTGAAGTCTACTATACTACTGCAGATGGCAAAAATACTGCCAGAGCCATAGATGTAAGGACAAAAAAATTAATCTATGTTGCTCAGCCAAAAATTCCTAAAGAAAAAATTCCGTCTGAAATCCCTTCCGAAATGAAGGAACATATCGAAAAGTTGTATTCTTCAGATCCTAAAGAAAGAGCAAACGGTGCTATTGAATTAGGGGAAATTGGGAAGCGCGCATTTCCTGTAGTGCCATTCCTAATAGGAATTCTACATGATACTAAGCCGGTCACATTAAGCTCCCTAGTTTTGACTCCTAACGGTTTCAGCAAATACGTTGTAGTAGAGAGCTCTGATGTTGGCTATGAAGCAGCAAAGGCGCTATCCAAAATAGGAGCACCAGCAGTTGAATATTTGATCGAGACCCTTAAAGATGAAGATTGGGATGTTCAGGTGCGTGCAGTATGGGCACTAGGGGAAATAAAAGATAGCCGAGCAGTGAACCCATTAATTGCAATTCTTGAAGATAAATATTTAGAGACCAGAATCCCACTTAATGCTGTTATGTTTGCACTTGGAAGCGGAAGAGAATTAATACCTGGTAATAAGGGTATTGCAACGTACATCAGAAAGCTTGTAGTAGAGGCGCTGGGTAAAATAGGTGATCGGCGCACCATTGAACCATTAATTGCGACTCTTAAAGATAACAAGTGGTCTATCTGAAGGGCTACAGCAGAGGCATTGAAAAAAATAACAGGACAAAACTTCGGAGAAGATGCAGCAAAATGGCAGGGATGGTGGGAGCAAAATAAAACAAAATTTGAGGATGCCCGCAACGGCAGATAACAACAGATGGGCATTAAGAACTTCGGTAAAAAATGGTAAAATTATTTAAGAGGAGCGTGACATTTGAAAAAGACAAAATTATATCTTGACACATCTGTGCCTTCATTCTTATTTGCGGATGACTCTCCGGAAAAGCGGGAGGTAACGATACAGTTTTGGAATATTCTAAAGATGGGTCTCTATGACATTCTTATTTCTGACATTCTCCTAACTGAGATATCCCGCTCTGAAATACCTTCTCATCAGGAATTGGAGGACAAGTTATCCGAAATAGTTTTGGAAATCGTATCTGTCAACGAAGACGTATTCTCATTGGCACAGAAATACGTTGATGAAGGGATTATCCCTCAAACATATCGCGATGATGCATTACACATAGCCCTTGCTACTTATAATGAAGCCGATGCCCTAATCAGTTGGAATTTTAAACATATGGTGAAATTAAAGACCATTCGGGGTGTAAATGGAATAAACAGAATGCTTGGGTTAAAAGAGTTAGAAATATTAACGCCTCAAAGTTGGATTCAGGAGGATAACAATGAATGAATCAAAAACTATGAAACAGCTTCATTCAATCAGGGAAAAGAATTATGAAAGGATGAAACATCTGTCAATCAAAGAGCAAATCAAAATAATTCAGACAGAAGCAGAACCGATTAAAAAAAGACTTTTAGGAAAAATGAAAAAAAGAGAATTGCCCGCAACAGGCAGATAACAACAGGCTTGCGCAAAGGCCAAATGGCAAACAAAAACGTTTTATTTTGGAATCTCTCGACTCTGGCGTTTTTGTTTTGCAAGCCCACAATGGGCAAAATGTCGCTGACGCTCCATTTTGCGTATCAAGCAGGTAAGCGGTTCGTCCCGAAAGAATTCGAGACTCACCCAAATTCGCTTACCTCTGTTCGCACTGTTGAAAGCAAGCGTGAGGCCCTATCAAGCTATCTCAGAGAAGAAAGGAAAGAAAAAGATGATTATTTTTCCTTTGTAGGCATAGCAGAAGGGCCTAAAAAAGGAAAAACATCAGAACAGGCAGAAGAGATACTAAGGGAGGCAAGGTCTTTACCTACGATAGAAAGCACTTCAGGATTTATAAGCCTAGTTTCTCTGATTCCTTAGATTTACTTCCTCATTAGGTTATTTCTACCTCATTATAGGGAAACTTTCCTGCTGAAATAAGAACTTCTTCCAATTGTATAAGAGCACATCTTCGAGTAATCTATAATCAAGAACAACGAAGGATAAATGAAAGGAGGACAAAAAGATGCTTAAGTACAATGGAGGAGATAAGGTAAGAAAAGGGACATACTGGAACTTTGCAACAGGAGAGAGGATAGATGTAACCCATGAAGGGGTGCTTCCTGGAGAGAGGAAGGCCATATACTTCAGACTTCCAGCGACTGGGATTCTTGTCTTAGGGCCTATACTCGGACTCATCTACGCAGCGTTTCTCCCATTTATTGGTATAGCGATGGTAGCCAGACTGATAGGAGAAAAGGTATTAGGAGGGCTATTTGGACTGGCAGGCAGGACAGTATCCTTTGGATGGAGGCCGAGCGAAGCATACTTAGCAGGTAAAAAGAAAAAGGGGAAGGCTGAGAAGAAAGAGGAAGCAGGCGAAGAAAAGCATAAGTAACCGAAATACCTGAACGACAGATGTCGAAAGGGGGCTCGAAAAAATTTTTCGAGCCCCCTTAATTTTTATAGACTTTGACGTTGCCGTGCCCTATCTCCATTTTTCGGTTGCATTTATACATTTAGGTATGCTATAAATTGCTATTATAAATAAAAATGTTTGTAAGGGGGGTTTATGAATGATAGAAAGAAGATATTGATATCTCTGTTTCTTGTTTTAATTATTCTCCCTGTATATGCCGAGGCTGCAAAGGGTGTTCTTTCAGATGACGCCCAGATGTGTATGGGTTGCCACTCGGATAAGGGTTTAACCAAGCAGCTGGAGAATAAGGAGATACTCTCCTTATTTATAAATGGCAATGAGTTTGCAAATTCTGTTCACAATCCCATGGGTTGTACTGGCTGCCATATGGACATCTCCATGGAAAATCATCCACAGGTAATGACAATCAAAAGCAAACAGGAGTGGGCACTGAAGGCCTCTAAATCCTGCACAATGTGCCATGCAGATGCCCAGATCAAGAAAAAACCAATACATAGTTATTTAATAACTAAAGCGAAGGCACCTACATGTGCTGAATGTCACGGTCTTCATGCAATAAAACGCATATCAGACTGGAAACCACAGGTAAATGTAAATCAATATTGCCTCACCTGCCACAAACAAGAACTTAGCATTTCAATAAAGGGCATCCCGATGCGACTTCATATAGACGAATCACTCCTGAAAGGCTCTGTGCATAACAAACATGCCTGCTCTGATTGCCATTCTGAATTTTCCAAAGAACAACATCCTGTGAAGACGCTTGAAGACATTCGTGGACATTCTATTGCTGTTTCAGATGTGTGCAGGAGATGTCACTCTGATAAATTTGCATTAGTGGAAGGTGGTATCCATTTTATTATGCTCAAGGGTGGAAATCTTAAGGCACCTGTATGTACAGACTGTCACGGCTTTCATTCAGTAGGCCCCAAAGAAACATATAAAACCCTAACTGGGGTACCATGCAAAAAATGCCATGAAAATATATTCAATGCATATAAAGAAAGCGTTCATGGCAAGGCTAAAATAAAAGGTGTGGAGAAAGCACCTATATGCTCTTCCTGCCACAAGGCACATGATGTAAAGGTTACCGCAATGACAGAGCAGATGAAGGGTGCATGCCTTGGGTGCCATAAAGAGGCCGAATCTCTCCATAAAGAGTGGCTTTGGAGTGCTCCATTTGCCCTGCCTACCTTAGCAAAACTTCATCTTGATACTATAGCCTGTGCTGCCTGTCATTCTCCTGTTGCAGCACGCGGAATTTATCTCCGCCTTTATGACAAGAATACAGGAAAGCCCTTTACGGATGAGCAGATTAAGAAGCTATTGGGAACTGAGCCTGATGAATTTATGAAGAGGATGGACTCATATGGAGACGGTATTGACTCTTCTGAATTATGGGAAATATTTAAACAGTTGAATAAGAAAGGGGCAGAGGCAAGCGTAGTCTTCCAGGGGAGGATGGATGTTCAGAAAGACATTGAATCGCACCAGCTCGCATTGAAGAAGGAGGCGGTAAGGGAGTGTGCCCGATGCCATAGTGCTGAATCTGAGTTCTTTAAGGATGTTAAAGTAGCGATTATCAAAGCCGATGGAAGGCCAGCGTTTTATAGTGCAAAACAAGAAGTGCTTGGCTCTTTATTTTCAGTATTGTCATTAAACCAATTTTATGCCCTTGGCGGCACAAGGCTGAAGTTACTGGATATCCTGTTCATCCTTGCTGTACTGGGTGGTTTATCTGTTCCAGTAGCTCATATCACCGCAAGGATATTAACTATACCTATTAGATCACTGAAAAAGATGGGCAAAGGAGGAAAAAGATGAAAAAGATATATCTTCATCCAATACCTGTAAGGATCTGGCATTGGATCAATGCAATCAGTTTTTTAACATTGATTGTGACAGGGATTCAGATCAGATACCGTGATCTTATCAATCTGATGTCCTTTGAGACGGCTGTTGACATCCACAACTGGTTCGGTTTTATTCTCATTGGTAACTACTTCATCTGGCTTGTCTTTTATATATTTACTGGTAAGATCAAGATTTATATCCCATCCCTGAATAAGCCAATAGAGTTTATTAAAGGAAGCATCCGCCAGGCCGGGTATTACGGTTACGGGATTTTTCTGGGAGAAACTAATCCTCATCATGCTACCCCGGATCACAAGTTTAACCCTATGCAGCAGATGGCCTATCTATTCATCATGGCGCTTCTCATACCCTTACAGTTGATTACAGGTCTTCTACTCTGGGATATAAAGCTTTTCTCACGCTGGATTGACCTCCTGGGAGGGATAAAGATAGTGGATACAATACATCTGCTTCTCTTCATATTCTTTACCTCATTCCTCTTTGTCCATATTTATTTAGCCACCCTCGGACATACACCCACTGCCCACATTAAGGCCATGTTTACAGGATATGAAGAAGAAGAAGAGCACAGCCACTGAAAGTGAAGCCCCGACTAAAAGTCGGGGCTTCCATGTAGTGTCCCTGCTCTGCTAATCATCAAAAACTCTAAATTCCTTCCCGAATAAATGCATTTTTCGGGTTATAATACTTATCAGGAATGATTACTATTCCAGTTTTTTTGATTCTGGTATCTTTAAGCTCAGTAACTTTTGAAGATGTAAAGATGGAAGGCGTAAAAGCAAATCTCATATCTACTGTCAAATATCTTTCTCATGACATAGGCCAGAGGAGCTATCTCAATGTCAAAAAGCTCAACACGACTGCTAATTATATAGAAGACAAATTCCGCTCATATGGCTGTGATGTAAAAAGTCAGCCTTTCACTTATCAGGGCAATACATATTACAACATAATCGCAGAGGTAAAAGGTGCTCAGGGCACAAAGGATGGCATACTCGTTATAGGAGCACACTATGACACGGTTTCAGGCACGCCAGGGGCTGATGACAATGCAAGCGGGATTGCAGGACTCCTTGAGCTTGTGCGGCTTACTGCCATGAGACCCCTTTCAAAGACAATTCGATTTGTTGCTTTCACTCTCGAAGAGCCACCTGTATTCATGACAAGGCATATGGGTAGTTATGTGTATGCTGAAAGTGTTAAACATGAAGGGATAAATATTGAGGGGATGATTTCGCTTGAGATGATCGGGTATTTCTGTGATAGAAAGGGATGTCAGTATTACCCACTGCCATTTTTTAGATGGTTTTATCCAGATGTGGGAAACTATATCGCATTTGTAGGCAATCTATTTTCAAAGCCATTTACTAAAAAAATTAAAAAGGCCTTTAAAAAGGTATCTGGTCTTCCTGTGGAGTCATTGAACACCGTCTCCCTTGTACCAGGCGTTAACTTCTCTGACCATCAATCATTCTGGAAGTTTGGATATTCAGCCTTCATGATTACAGATACAGCGTTTTATAGAAACCCCAATTATCATAGTCCGGGCGACACAGCTGATACACTTGATTATGACAGGATGGCAGAACTGGTTATTGGACTTTACAGGGCTCTCGAGGTGTTATAGCCAAAACATAATAAGTCGCCATCGTACCTCATCCATATCTACATTATCCCATCTTGTAACCCCGAAAATGTCTTGACTTCAGGGGCGCAGTATAGGTATACATTTTAAAGCCCTTTAGGAACGGCTTTATTGGAGGTGTATTTTAAACTTGAAGGCGACAGAATTAAGGAGGATACAAAGTGCCTGTAGAAGAGGGTTCTAATATTACAAATGCTGAGTTTTGGAGTCGGAACACTCTTTGCCTATATTTTTAAGACAGAGAAATGGCGTAACCTCTGGAATACAAGAAATGCCCTTTACTGTTCTGCATTTGTACAGGAGGCATATCTTGCAGTAGGAATTGACCTTGCACCTAATACTACAACCACAAACACAAGTCCTGAACACCTCTATCAGACAAAGGTATCTCATAAGGCTTATTTATTGAAAAGAGCATAGGAACTGCATGCCGTTTAAAGGAGATATCAAATAAATGCCTGAACCTGCTTCATATAAACTTGTAATTATCAGCGACCTTCATCTGAGCGAGGGATGGGATGAAAATGGCTATCTTTCAAGGAATGAAGACTTCTTTTTTGACCAGAATTTTAAGAGGTTTCTGGAGTATTTTTCAGGTGAAGCTAAAAGAGGAGGATTCTTTTACAAGCTTATTATCAACGGAGATTTTGTGGATTTTCTTCAGGTCGTACGTAAGGATTTGCTTGAAAGAGAATTCAAAAACAAAAGAACTATTGATGGAGAAAAGATATTTAATGATGAAGTATGTAACCTGGGCTTTGGAACAGGCCCCGCAAAAACCATATGGAAGTTGAAGCATATAGTAAATGGTCATCCTATTTTCTTTGTAGCATTAGCCACTTTTTTAGCCGAAGGTCATAAGGTCATTATTATCCCAGGCAATCATGACATAGAGTGGATAATGCCTAATGTCCAGGAGGCTTTTCGGGAAAGGGTAAACAGATGTTTGGAAGAGTATATTAAAAAATCAGAGCCTGAAGAATTTAAGCATCTTTTGAAAGAGTCTCTTGAAAATAGAATAAAAGAAAACATTCACTTTAATCCATGGTTTTATTATGACAAAGAACTCTCTACATACATTGAGCATGGCTCACAGTATGATGAAATCAATTCATTTGATTATTTTCTGTGTCCATGTAGACAAGAGGGCACTATTGACCTTCCTGCTGGCTCATTTTTTGTGAGGTATCTTTTTAACAAGGTAGAGGAAGATTATCCTTTTGCAGACAATATGAAGCCGCTGACAAAGTTCATATTCTGGGCCTTGTGCAGATTCAGGACTTACCGGGGCTGTCCGCCGCGGATTTTAAAGTATCTAAGTTTTTTCTGGAACATCCTGAAAAAGACTAAAAGGATAGACAAGAATTGGGCCAAAGTGCTTGAAGAAAACCAAGAAGCAGAAATAAAGAACCTACCGAGAAATTCAGGTATGTGTAAAAAGAAAATCTTGAAACTTAAGAAACACTGGGTACCATCAGCTATACATAAAAATTGGTGTACACTTATATGTAGCTTTAAGAATAATTCTAAATTAGATAGATATTACTACCGCAAAAAGGCTGATGGAATCCATCAAATCATAGGTGCCCGTTATGTGGTCTTCGGACATACACACGAAGCTGACCTGTCTTTGCTCTCAGAAACGGATGGTAAGAAGAACGAATATATCAATTCAGGTACATGGACAAAATCCTTTGCAGCTAATTTTGAGGAGGCACTTCTTAAGAGTGAAAACGAATTCGTATATGTTCACATCGGGTATGACACAACAAAAAAAGATGTAAAAATGGAATTGCTTCGCTGGAATGATTCTATCAGGGAAGGGGAACGGGTGAGGTTATTCAAAGAAAAAACCTGACCCTAACCCCTTTACCCTCTCCCTTAACTCATCCACAAAGAACTGATATTTATCCATGCCCTCTGGTTTCCTCGACATGTCTAAGTCAGATGGATAAAGAGGCTTTCCGAATGTGATCTTTATCTCAGTAAATTTAGGCCATATTGCACCCCTCGGGAGTGCTTCAAATGAGCCCATAATATATGTAGGAATAACAGGCACATTAAGCTCTAAGGATAGTATGCCCACTCCTTTTTTGAAATCCATTACTTCACCATCATAAGACCTCCCCCCTTCAGGAAATATTAAGAGGGATTTCCTGCTTCTCAGGACATAGGCAGCCATCTGTAGAGCCCTGTTAAGATAGGTCTCAGGGTCTATCGGAATAATATGGGCAAGCCTGGCAAAGTATTCTTTGAACCTGCCTGTAAAATATTTCTGAAAACCGAGGGAATATAAATCCCTAAATGAGCTTGATGGGAGCACAGCAACAATACCAAACCCATCAATATAGCTTGTGTGGTTTGGTGTAATGATATAAGGACCATTTTCAGGTAAATTCTCAAGACCCTTAACCTTCAGTCTGAAGAATATTCTCAAGAGAATCTTTACTGTCCTTAAAACAATAAGGACTATAAGCCATTCTAAGGCGCTGTGGTGGAGTCCAACCCCTTTTTTGTCTTCAGAACACGGCTCAGTCTTTAATATGTCTTTCCACATTGGCATCTTTTCAATTTCAACAACTTCACGGGTTCCATATTCCTTTATCTTTGTGACGAGCTCCTCAACAGTCTGTATCTCTGATGCAAATGTTTCAGGGAGCTTGATAGAAAATACCTTTTCGAGCGAAACAACAAGTTCTATTCTCTTAAGAGAGTCAAGACCGAGGTCGAGCTCGAGATTGTCTGTTGACTGTATCTGAAGTTCTTTTTTTAGTAGAGGTATTATGCATTCAACAACCCTCCTGCCTGTCTCATCTCCCATGAGCCTTTTGTCATCACTCTTTGCTCTTAGCTCTTTGCTCTTTGCTTTTATCAGGTCTTTGATCATGAACCTCCTGAGCTTTCCGAGAGGGGTTCTCGGCAGAGGGTCAGGATAAAGGGTATACCCTTTTATCCTTAAATACTGAGGCATGTGTAGAGAAACATTATTTATCTCCCATCCCAATGCCTCCTGTAGATTCCCTATCTGTGCCTTTTTTGCATACTCGATGTTCGGCACTATCACCGCATGAAGGGATTCAATAATACCTCTCTCTTCGATACCCATCACACATATCTCCTTGATAAGAGGGATCCTCATATATTCTCTCTCCACATCCTCTGGATAGACATTTTTGCCTGAACTCAGGACAATTACCTCTTTTGATCGCCCTGTTATAAATAGATAGCCATCTTTATCCAGATATCCAAGGTCTCCACTCAAAAGCCATCCCCCTTTCATCACCTGTTCTGTTGCCTGAGGATTTCTGTAATAGCCCTTCATGACCATAGGCCCTCTTATTGCAATCTCACCCTCCTCCATCACACTTAATGCCTCACGCCTTATAGGATCTATTATCTTTATCTCAATGGATGGTAGAGGCCTGCCTGCTGAGCCTAATTTTCTTTTTGTAATCGGATTGAATGTAACAACAGGTGATGTCTCTGTGAGGCCATAACCTTCAAGGACTGTAAAACCAAGTGCCTCAAGGTCTTTCATTACCTCT
>JACRGU010000028.1 GCA_016212245.1 Nitrospirota bacterium | reverse complement strand
TTTGTCTTTCTCTGTGCCTCAGTGTCTCTGTGGTTAAATCAGGTTTTTATTCTTTACCCGTTCATCAATTCCACCACAGCGCTTCCATTGTCATAGAAACTAATTATATTCAGGGCTGCATAATCCTGCTGGATGCGGTAGAAATCCTTTAAATCCATATTCAGCGACCATAAAAGTAAAATCTTGTTAACACCTGCATGAGCTACAATAGCCGCACACTCGCCTCTGTGTTTATCAATAATCTCCTTTAATACAGGCAAAACCCTATCCCTCATCTCTAATAATGTTTCACCATCCCGAATTTTATAATTCAGTATATCATCATAACGAGCTTTAAAATCTTCAGGATAGAGCCTTCTTATATCATCCACCTTTTTCCCATCCCATATCCCATAGCTCAACTCTCTTAATTCTTTTAAACTTACAGGCAATAGGGAATGTCTTTCGGCAATTAACCTTGCCCCCTTAACTGTCCTCAACAAATCGCTTGAGTAGACCGCCTTTATCGGCTCGCCTTTTAATCTATCGGCTACCATCTCCATCTGTCTTAATCCTTCGGGAGATAAATCTACATCATTATGCCCGTTATAACATCTCTCAACAGCATTCGCTACTTCTCCATGACGGATTAGAAATATTTTAGTTTGATTATTTTCCATGAACAAAGACCTGATTAGCCACAGAGGACACAGAGGTCACAGAGAAAGAGAAAAACAAATAAAAAGATTAAGGAGAAAGGGAGAAGATGGAGAGATGGAGAAAAAAGAATTAAAAAAAGAATCAGGACACAGATTTACACAGATGAACACAGATAAATGTAATAAAATTCTCTATCCGATTTTTCTGTGTTTATCTGTGTCCAATTTTATTTTTCTCCCTTTCTCTTTCTTTCCCCATTTCTCCTTATGGTTTTTCTCTGTGTTCTCCGTGCCTCTGTGGCAAATTTTTATAATTTCCATACTTCAAAATAATACCAATGATAGAATAAGTGTCATTAACTCATTAATCTCTATTGCAGCGCCGAATACATCTCCCGTAATACCGCCTATCCTCCTCTTTGAATACCATCCAATAATTAGTGTAACAATAAAAATTCCAGCGAGCATTAAAAATCCCATGACTCCTAATAATAATACAACGATAAATAGACATAAAATAGTGCCAGTGACAAATTCCTTTATTTTAATCGCTTCTGCAAATGCCTTACCTGTCCCCCCTTCCAATCTTGCATACCTGAAAAGAAGACCCATTGGAAGAACCGCCCATCTTCCGAAAACAGGCATCACTGCCAATATCCAGTATTTCATATCCATCTGAAGACTTTGAATCGAGAGGTATTTTATCAAGAGAAGCATTATAAGTCCTGCTGCTCCAAACGCCCCTATCCCGCTGTCCTTCATAATTCTCAATACATCGTCCCTGTCTTTCCCTCCTGCAAAACCATCAATAGTATCGGCAAAGCCATCTATGTGGAGTCCGCCGGTTATAATAATTAAGGTCGTTATTACAATTGCATCCGATACTGATAGGGGCAGAAATAGAGATGTAAGCTTTGATATAATTACGAGTAAGCCTCCTATCAATAAACTGACTAAAGGGAAAAATACTGCTGCCTTTCCAAAACGATTTTCCTCAAAATGAGCAACCCCCCCCTTCCCCCCTTTGACCTCCCCTTTATCCCCTCCTTCTGAATAAGGGGAAGGGGAGGTCGTAAAGGGGGGTAAAGGGGGGATTATGGTAAGAAACTGGAGAGATAAAAAAAAATCTTTCAGAATAATCATTGTTTGATTATACTCCAAAAAAATCTTTTCATGAACCAAAAACTCCCCAACTTTTTCGGATTACACAAAATTACGATTTGGTGTGTTAGATTTTTTTAGTAATGCTTCCAACGGATATGGTAAGATTTGTAACCGGCAGTGTATTTGTTATTAATGGTGGACTATCATTGAGATGGGGTTAAATAATAGATGAGCCATAATCATTTCATAGAATTTTGTAATGTATCAAAGGATTATCAGCTTGGAGATGTCATTGTCCCTGCCTTAAAGAATATCAATCTTGCTATAAAAAAAGGGGCATTTATGAGTATTGTGGGTCCATCAGGGAGTGGAAAGACAACCCTGTTAAACTTAATGGCAGGTCTTGATGTCCCGGGTAAAGGAGAAATATTCTTTAATGGACTCTCAATAAAGAACCTGTCGAGATCACAATTGGCTAATCTGCGACTTAAATCCATCGGCATCATTTTCCAGAGTTTCAATCTTATCCCTGTCCTTACTGTCTATGAAAATGTTGAATATCCTCTCCTCCTTCAGAACATCCCTAAGACCGAAAGGAGGCAGAGGGTCACCCATTTACTGGAGGCAGTTGGGTTGGATAGCCGTCATCATCATAAGCCCGATGAGTTGAGCGGAGGACAGAGGCAGCGGGTGGGTATTGCCAGAGCACTGGTTACAAGACCATCGCTTATTATTGCAGATGAACCCTCTGCTAACCTGGATAGCCATACTGCCCTTTCTATCATCGATATTATGCACAGGCTGAATAAAGAGGAAGAGGCTACATTTATATTCTCGACCCATGATAATAATATCGTTCGTTTAACAGATGAGGTTATTCGTCTTAAGGATGGTGAGATATGCTCGTTACCCAGTTGAAGATCGCTTATAGAAGTGTCCTCAGAAACAGGAGAAAGACGGCCGTCACATTTTTTGCAGTATGTTTTGGCACAGCATCTATCATTGTTGCCGGGGGTTTCTTTGACTACATGTTTTACGCCCTGCATGCAGCAACGGTTTATGGACAACATGGGCATATACAGGCATACGCCCATGGTTTTATGGAAAAAGGGGTAGTCTCTCCTTTCAGTTATATGATTGAGGATTTTAATGAGTTTAACTCCCGATATAGCAAGGTCCCCCATGTCAGATTTATAATGCCGAGGATTCAGTTTTCCGGGATTATTAGCAATGGTGATACAACAGGTTCATTTGTAGGACTGGGTATTGATACGAATAAGGAAAGGGAGATGTCCTCTTTCAGTATAGGCAGCGGGCCTGCCATTCGTATAACTTCCGGTAATTATCTTAAAAAGGGCGATAAGAATGTTATCATAATAGGTAAGGGTCTGGCTGATGCCATCGGTGTAAAGGCAGGGGAGAGGGTAACACTGCTGACAAACACAGAATCCGGCTCAATCAACGGCGTAACAGTAGAGATAGCAGGTATATTTGAAAGCTTTCAGAAGGAATTTGATGACAGGGCAATCCAGATACCAATAGAAACCACCCAGAATCTATTAAGGATTGGCAATAAATTCCAGACTGCCGTATTCGTTATGGAGGACAGTTCTCATGTAGATTCAACTGTGAACATATTGAAGGATGCCTTCGCCGGTAATGGCGGGCAATATGAGATAAGGACATGGAAAGACCTGGCGCTATTCCATAATTCTACTGTAGCCCTTTTCAGCAGAATTTTTTTTGTCATTAATATTGTTATTGCCCTTGTTGTTGTTCTCGGTATTGCCAATTCTATCAGCATGTCCATATTCGAGCGAACCAGAGAGATTGGAACAGTGATGGCAATCGGAACAAAGCCGAATCAGGTGGTCATACAATATTTATTAGAAGGGATTATTATAGGGCTCTTTGGGGGGGTCGCAGGAATATTGGTCGGTGTCATAACAGCGAAGATTGTCTCGATCTTCGGCATTCCCATGCCTCCCCCTCCTGGCGGCACGCGCCCATGGGTGGCAAAGATCACGCCTCCTTTTCTCATCTATATCAGGGCATTTGCTACTGCCAGCCTGGCAGGGGCTATTGCATCTCTATATCCTGCTATAAGGGCATCCAGATTAAGGATTGTGCATGCCCTTAAACAGACTTAGATTATTTAGTCGCTTATTTGTTAAATCTTGCGCATTTTGGCAAGAAAAAACATAAAAGCAAGGAGAAAGGGGGAAAGGGGAGAGATGGGGATAAGAAAAGAATAAAAAAAGATTCAGGACACAGATTTACAGATGAACACAGATAAATATAAAATCTTTATCCTGATTTTTCTGTGTTTATCTGTGTCCAATATTTTCTTTTTTCTCCTTTTCTCCCTTTTCTCCATTCTCCTTAATCTTTTTCATTTGTTCATTAAAAGGAGAATTAATATGGTCAGATGGTTGTTGCAGGTAGCGATATTTATTATTACCCTCACCTTAATCCTCTCACCTCAGGGGAGAGGAGAGGGTGAGGGGTTTGTTCATACTTATGCCGCTGATTTGAATGTAGAAGAACTGCTCAGGAAGGTTGATGATGTCCGTATCCCCAATACGGATTTTTCGGTGGAGGTAACCATCGAGACAGAATCAAGCGGAACCCCGCGTGTTTCCAAATACGAGGTTATGATGAATAGCAACAGGGATGCCCTTGTCAAGACGAACTATCCCCCAAATGAAAAGGGTCAGGTTATGTTAATGAAAGGAAAAGACTTCTGGGTATATCTTCCCAATGTTGACCAGCCTGTCAGACTTTCCCTTTCCCAGAGATTAACAGGTCAGGTAAGCAATGGTGATATCGCAAGGATGAGTTTCTCAGGAGATTATAAGGCGGCTTTACTCAGGATCGAGGAGTCCGATGGGAAAAGGGTTGCTGTCCTGGAGTTGAATAAGGCGGCAGATTGGGTGGCTTATGAAAAGGTAATCCTATGGGTTGCACTATCCGATACAA
>JACRGU010000024.1 GCA_016212245.1 Nitrospirota bacterium | reverse complement strand
TTAATTTCTAAATACCAAATTTAAATGAGCCCGTCAAGTAAAAAATTATGCATATACAAAAAATTTATACGGATATTAAACTCTTGTTACATTTTATCTTAACTAAAAAAAAATTCGTGTCAATATGTTATTTTTTTGACATCGCCATTATGTGGTATTTTTGGGTAGGTGAATTAATTGAAAGTCTTTAGATTATGCCTTTCTTTCGGGCAGTTATAATGGCCTCCTGCCTGCTCTTTGCATGGAGCTTTTCGTAAATCTTCTTTATATGAGCATGAACGGTATGATGGCTTATATTCAATCTCTCTGCTATCCCTTTATATGCAAGGCCCTCTTCTATGCATCTGACTATTTCTTTCTCCCTCGGGCTTAATAGATACTCCTCGCCAATCCCTTCATCCTGAAACTCTTTTATTAACTTCCTGGCTATTTTGGGGCTCATCGGGGCACCACCCTGATATAGGGTATTAAGCGCCTCTATAAGTTCCCTCGGTGTGCTCCCTTTCAGGAGATATCCTGATGCGCCTGCTTTAATTGCAGAAAAAACATTTTCCCTGTCTTCAAAAACAGTGTGTGCCATTATCTCAACCTCTGGCATCTTCTCCTTTACCTTTTTTATCAGCTCAATCCCTGACATACCCGGAAGTCCGAGATCAACAAGCATGATATCAAAGGAAAGATTTTTTACGGCAAGAAGCGCCTCCTCAGCAGAACCCCAGGCACCAACAACAGTTATATTCTTTTCTCCGCCTAAGAGAAGTTTAAGATTCTCCCGCAAAAGAGGGTCATCTTCTACAATTGTAATATTCATACAAAATTGTAATATGTCCCTCCCTATATCTCCATCCCCATATCAGGGTATTTTGGGGGTATGTGTACCTTTAATGTAACACAGGTGCCGTTCTCAGTAATTATCGTTAACTCGCCACCCAGTTCCTTTGCCCTCATAACCATATTGGAAATGCCCCTGCCATTACCTTTCCTCTCCTCATTTATACCGATGCCGTTATCCTTTATAGTGAGTATGATACCTGCAGTATTTATAGATAGGTCGACATCAACAGATTTTGCCTTTGAGTGTTTTATGATATTGGTTAGTGCCTCTTTATAAGTCCTGAAGATGTTTAGATAAAGAAGGCTGGAGGGCTGCTCTTTTATATCCTCAACAGAGGCATTCATATTAAAGGAGATGCCGTGAGATTCAATCATATTACTGCCAAAACTCCTCAATTCTGCTACCAGGGCAGGCCAGCTTGCCTCTCTAACATCAAGACTCTGCATGAAGTTCCTGATCTCTGTTAATCCCTCCTGTGAAAGCTCTGATATTGTTTTGAGTGCCCCTTTCATCTCAGAGAGAGATGTCATGTTCTGTGCCAATTCAGATAGGAGTTTGATATTTGTAGTTATACCTCCAATACCGTCATGCATGTCTTTAAGTATCTTCTCTTTTTCTGTATGATACCTCTGCATCTCTCCTGTCATCCTGTTAAAGGAATCTGCAAGTCTACCAATCTCGTCCTTTGATTTCACATCAATTCTATAGGTAAGGTCCCCTGCTGCTATCTTCTTTGTGCCGTCAATCAGCCCATAGATAGGTGAAATGAGCCTGTTGGCAAAAAAGAGGGCTATAGCTAAAATAAAAATTCCTGCTATAACAGCAGCAAGGAATATATTTGTAATTGCTGCCAGGACAGCCCTGTCAAGGCCGCTATCAAGTTCTTTCGTCATCGCTTCAATGGTATTCTGAATCCCTTCTGTAGAGAACCCGATGCGGACAGTTCCGAGCTTTTTTGGGCCAAGCATTATTGGTGATGCAATATCGATAATATTGCCATCTTCCTGAACCAGCACATCTTTGGCAGCAATTGCCCTTCTTATAAGTTCATCGTCAAGCACTCTCCCCATCAATTCAGTCCCTCTTGTCTCAGACCCTTTGATATCAACAACCAAGAGCCTGCCATTTTTGTGATGAACATAGATATAGTTGATATCCTTTTCAATTGTTGTCATAACGAGATGCCTCATCTCAGAGATATCAAAATTATGCATTGGCTGGATAAGCTTGTTAGAAAGAAGTATTGTCATGGCACGCAATTTTGCCTCCCATTCAGCGCGCAGGGAGGTCTTCATAATGGCCTCGCTGTCTTTTCTGACAGCAGAGAGGTTTTTGCGGTCAAGGTTAATCACAACCCCTATAAAAATAATTGCTGCAAGCAATACCAAGAGGATGTTGAATAAAATTAACTTTGTCCTGATGCTTTTAAAATTAAACACCTTTAATTGGACCTCTCGCCGCTAACCCTTATCTGCTCTTCGAGCGTCATCATAAAATCCCATGACTCTGGCACAACAAACCTATCAAAGCCATAGGGCCTTAAGGCCTTTCTCCCCTTCTCGCTCTTATCCATCCTGAGAAACTCCTCTTTAACCCTCTTTACTAATTTTCTGTCGAGCCCTTTTCTGACCAGCACTATGAATTCGGGCATCTTTTGTGATTCATAGATGATCTTGAACTCATTTTTATAGGCCTCCGGGACATCCTGTGGAGTAATCCAATCGAGATTACTCACTGCACCTGCAGCAACCTTTTTATAGAATACCCAGCTTGATATATTCAGTTCTGAACCTGCAAAGACATAACCTGTCTTTCCATCTGGAACAATTGAATTAAAGGATGATAGCTCGACCAGTTCAAGTCCTTTTGACTTCATAGCAATCTTGGGAAGAAAATACCCTGAGTTAGAACCTGGATCTTCAAAGGCAATGATTCTCCCCTTCAAATCTTCAATTCTTTTTATACCGCTGTCTTTCCTGACAAATATAAGGCTGTTGTATTCTCTGACGCCCTTTCTCCAGGCAATAAGGATTGGAATTGCTTTTGCTTCTACCTTAAGCACTGTAGCAATAAATGGACTCTCAAGGATAATGTCAATCTCCCCTTCTTTCACAAGCCTGATGAGAGTTGAAATCTTGTTATCACCGGCTAAAACGACCTCGCCCCTTTCAACGCCAATATCTTCAAGCCTTGATGCTAAATAATCTATTATCGGCTCAATCTTCTTCTGCTGAATAATTACATTATCGGTTGCCCTTCCCATTGAAAGAATCCCTTTCGTGGAATTCTCCTGGCCGTAGAGGGGATTGACAGATATGAAACATGAGAACAATATCAGACCCAATACACCAATTTTACGCATATTCTTACCCACTCCATTAATAAGTTTTGCTCTTCTTCAATTTAGTTGATATAACAATAAGGAGTCAAGGGGAGTATTTTCCCCGTTCTATCTCTATTTTTCGGTTTTTGAATTTTGTGTTATCATAATTTAACAGTAATAACGCAGGATTCAGGGTCATCTTTAACTATGGAAAAAGTTGTTTCCACCAATAGAAAGGCATATCACGACTATTTTATAGAAGACACCTATGAGGCAGGAATGATGCTCACAGGCACAGAAGTCAAATCCCTGAGAGAGGGCAAGGCAAATCTGAAAGACAGTTATGTGCTCATAAAAGGGGGCGAGGCATTTTTGCTCAACTGCCATATAAGCCCTTACAGCCACGGCAATATTTTAAACCATGACCCGCTCAGGACAAGAAAACTCCTGCTTCACAGAAAAGAAATTGAAAAATTATGGGGAAAATTAACTCAAAAAGGATATACACTCGTGCCCCTGAAGATATATTTTAAGGACAGCAGGGCAAAAGTCGAGATTGCCCTCGCCAGAGGCAAAAGACAGTATGAAAAGAGGGAGGCAATAAAAGAGAGAGAGGCTAAAAGAGAAATGGATAGAGCACGCAGGGCAAGAGGCTAAAATAATAACTTTTAACTTTCATGGTGGAGGCGGCGGGAATCGAACCCGCGTCCGAAAGTACTACACCGCGGCATCTACATACTTAGCTTACTTACTTTCTTTTGGAATCAGGGCTGCCAGTAAGCGGGCATCCTTGATTCCTATCCCTTAAAGTCTTACCTAAAGGTTAAAGGAGAGACCTTTAAGCCAGCCTGCT
>JACRGU010000012.1 GCA_016212245.1 Nitrospirota bacterium | reverse complement strand
TGTTTTTCTTTTGCTGTTAGTGCAGACTCAAAATTAACTACCTTTGTGGTAATGAAGGACACTATGACAAGCAGAAATGGCAGAACAGCCAGTATTTTCAATCTTCCGTCCATCATTGTCTCACCGGTGTAATTGCTGGCATCCTTAGAAAACCATCTATTGTACAGACAACCTCAGGTGTGTCCTGCGACTTCGTAATGGCAATGCTCGTAATTGTATAATAAGGGAATTTCAAAGACTGTAAATAGCCAATGTTGTTTATCAGCATAGCATAACTGTCTGTCGGAATCTTTATGCTAACAGGAAGAGATACCATGTCCATTCTTCCATCAAAATTTGTTACGGTTACTTCGGACCTTTTCAAGGCCGTCTTTATGTCATCGAGTGTCAGGAATATAAGCTCACGTGGAGACCTTGTATAAAAATCAGCTGGCAATAAACTCTCGATGTGCTTTATCCTCGACTCGATATCCGCCGTCGAATGTTTCATCTTAAGGGTGTTTGTCTTTATAAGTTCGAACCTGCTAACTGTATCAGCCAGGCTGTTTCCATATTTATTGAGCATCAGTACAGAAAGAAGGATAATCGAGAAGATTATTCCTGTAATAAGGTGGTAGATAATAATCTTTTTCAGTTCTCTATAAATCATCATTCTTCCTTATAGCTTACCTCAACACGAAAACGCTTATCTTTTAACTCTAATCCCTGGCCTGTAATGTTCATGCCTTTTAATCTCCTGATTGAATCAATGAAATTCTGGTAAGAGGCCTGCATATCAGCATAACTTCCTGTCTCTATGGTTCCCTTTATCTCAACCTTTGAGGAATTATCACTAACAGTTGCGGCTAAAGAATCTATCTTGATGTTATTTATGTTCAGTCCTGAGAGCATAACTAATAACCTCTGGATGTCTGGTGCTGAATTGACATTGTTAATGAAAGTCACAAATGGCATATACTGCTGGAGTTTACTTTTCTGTTGCCTATATATAGATAAGGATTCTTCAATATCCGGTATCTCATTTTTTATGTTTCTTAGAGTGCTTTTTGTATCAGAAATGCCTTTTATCTTGAAACCGATATAACCAAGACCAATAACCGAGAGAGACGATAGAAGGATTATTGAATAGAGCAACATTGTTCTTATCAGATAAAAATCCTTGTACTCAGAGGTTATTATATTGATGTTTTTATGCCTGAAAAAGGCTGAGATAGGAACTATAAAATCAAGGAATACCTCTTTCAGGGCACTGACATTTGGGGGTTGGCTCAGACATGCAACAGGTATCAGCGTGTCCATCCTTGCATTATATGCACGGCATAGGCTTCCCAGAAGCATAATAGATGAAGGGTTTAATCTTAATGTCTGACGACAGTAATTAACTGTCATGTTAATATTCTGTATATCAAAATCGTTTATCCCTGTTTCGAAGGATTGTGCTGTCCGTATAAACTGTATCCTGCCGTCCTTCAGCAGGAACAAGTTTTTGTTTTGACCTACTTCCGAAATACATAGCAGGGGCTCTTCTGTTGATTGAAGCAAGCCTGTAACCGAGAATACGCTTGGGTAAAGAGTTTTGATAACCTTGCCCTTGTTAATAAATCTGTTGATGATGTCCTTTAGATTTTCATTCTTTACGGCAAAGATAAAGATTTCCTTCATCCTTCTATTTTCAATAACCTTCTCGCCATGCAAGAAATAAATAAAGGAAAAATCTTTAAAATCTGGAGCCCTCTTTTTTATCTCTGATTCTATGAGGTTTTTTACATATCTGTTTTTTACAGGTGGGATGGGAATTATATCCTGATAAAAGTTCTTAAAATCATATACGACTATAAATTCCTTTGTCTTCTCCTTCTGGAGAAAATCATCAAATTGTTCATCCTTCAATATTAAGGCATCATCAACCACGATGCCATTTCCTTTTAAGGTGGCATAAACTACTCTTACATTTTCCCCTTCAAAACTGACAACTACGGTCCTTCCCAATAAACACCCCGCATCTCTATAATTTAAATTATATAGAAAAATATTAGAGAATACAATATATATATGGTGTAAGGCCTGCAAATAACACAATAAGCGGTTTCTGTGCTACATGCCATGGAAACTTCCATTATGATCGCTGGTGGCGGTGGATCAGGAGGCTGCTTCACCTGCCATACACAGAAGAAATAACCACAAGGATTCTCTGATTTTTACCCCAAAAATTGACAAAGTTTCGTTATGTATTTTACAGTAAATAAATCCTGCACCTTTCTATGGGGGATGAGGTCCTGCAGAATGGAGTGTTCTAAAAAGTGCGGGATAAACATCACAGGAGGTTAAATTGCTCAAGTCAGCAGAAGATATCAGCCCGACAAAGAAGCGTCTCAGGATAGAGATACCGTCTGATGTGATTGAAAAGGAGATAGGTAATTCTCTCGAAAAGTTAAGACAGAAGACTAAGATCCCTGGCTTCAGACCCGGTAGGGCACCGATTAATCTAATAGAAAAACGCTTCGGCAAAGAGGTTGAGGCAGAGGTGCTTGAGAGGGTTATCCCTGAATACTACAATAAGGCATTAAAAGAGGCTGAACTCATGCCTGTCACAACGCCAGTATTTGATGAAAGGGTTGACTTTAAAAGAAACAATCCACTTAATCTCTTGTTAACAGTTGAGGTGATGCCGGAGATTGAGAACCTCAATTACGAAAATATAAAGGTAAAAGATATCACGGTAGTAGTTGACGAAAACGAAGTAGAAGGTTATCTTAAAAAACTCCAGGAAGAAAAGGCCATATATGAGGTTGCTGAAAGAGAGATAGGGATGGATGACCTTGTTACTTTTGACTATGTTGACTGTGAAATAGTTGGGGGAGAAAATACCCCGTCTGTCAAGGAACAGATATTGAAGATGGGTAATGAGATATTCCCTCAGGGCATAATAGAAAAAGCGATAGGAAAGAAAAAGGGCGAAGTAATGGAGTTCACTACTACATTCAATGAGAATTTTAAGTCAAAGGAACTTGCAGGTAAGACAGTTAATATGAAAGTTATGATAAAGGAGGTAAAACAGAAGATTCTTCCTGCAATTGATAATGATCTCGCAAAAGATCTTGGTTCTGAAAACATTTCAGCGCTGAAAGAAAGAATAAAAGAAAATATATATAAAGCTAAAAAAGAATGGGCTGTGAAGGTCCAGAAGGCAGAACTGTTGAAGAAGATTATTGAATCCCATAATTTTGAAGTGCCAGAAACCCTCTTCAGAAATGAGCTCGAATCTCTTATGATGGAAGAAAGCATGTCTGATGCAAGATACAAGCCCGCCCCGCTGAGCAGAGCGAGGCCGGGGATGCAGGATACAGGAATCAGGCATCAGGAATCAGGCATCAGGAATCAGACATCAGGGGAGAGTATGCCAGAGGACCTGCAGTCTAAACTCAGAGAGAAGGCATTGAGAAATGTACAGGCATCTATTATTCTCGACGTAATTGGTCAAAAAGAGGGGATTATGGTGACAGACGATGAAGTGAAGGAACAAATCCGTTCTATAGCGCAAGGGCTCAGGGCCGCACCAGAGGCTGTTATGAACCTTTATATATCCAAGGATGGCTCTCTGGAAGGCCTGAGACATTCAATCTATGAAGATAAGGTTATGGATATGCTTTTATCTAAAGCTGTCTTCGAGAAAGGAGAGTAAATGAGTATTATCCCTATTGTTATAGAGCAGACAGGGCGTTCAGAAAGGGCCTATGATATTTACTCAAGACTTCTTAAAGACAGGATTATCTTCATCGGTACGCTGATAGACGACCATATTGCAAACGTGGTTATCGCACAGCTCCTGTTTCTTCAGACAGAAGACCCTGACAAGGATATCCATCTGTATGTTAATACACCAGGTGGCATAGTATCCTCGGGTCTTGCAATATATGACACAATGCAGTATGTAAAGCCGGATATAGCAACCTACTGTATTGGACAGGCAGCAAGTATGGGCGCTCTTCTGCTTGCAGCAGGCACAAAGGGTAAAAGATTTGCATTACCTCATTCAAGGATTATGTTACATCAGCCGATGGGTGGGTTCCACGGACAGGCCACTGATATAGAAATCCATGCTCGGGAGATACTCAAGATGAAGGATACACTTAACAGGATACTTGCAACCCACACAGGTCAATCTCTTGAAAAGATACAGGCAGATACAGACAGGGATTTCTTTATGTCAGGAGATGAGGCAAAGGAATACGGAATAGTTGATGAGGTGATACACAGTATCAAGAAAAAAGTTATGAGTTAAGAGTTAAAAGTAAAGAGTTTTAAAGTTTTAAAACTTCTAACTTTTCACTTTTAACTTCTAACTTTTAAAGTGGAGGATATATGGCTAAAAGGGATGAAAATTCACTCAAATGTTCATTCTGCGGTAAGGGACAGGAAGAGGTAAGGAAACTTATTGCAGGCCCTACCGTTTATATATGCAATGAGTGTGTCGAGTTGTGCAGTGAAATAATCGCAGGGGAGATATATACAGAGGCAGAGGCTCATATACTCCCGGAGCTTCCGACACCGAGGGGGATCCATCAGTTCCTAAACGATTATGTTATAGGTCAGGAGAGAGCTAAGAGGATACTTTCGGTTGCTGTACATAACCACTACAAAAGGATTTACAGCCCTATCGAATCAGATATAGAGCTTCAGAAGAGTAATATACTTCTAATAGGCCCTACAGGCATGGGCAAGACTCTCTTTGCCCAGACATTAGCAAAGATGCTCGATGTGCCGTTTACCATAGCTGATGCAACAACCCTCACAGAGGCAGGCTATGTTGGAGAAGATGTCGAAAATATAATCCTGAAGTTACTCCAGACAGCAGAATATGATGTTGAAAGGGCACAACGGGGCATAGTTTATATAGATGAGATAGACAAGATAAGCAGGAAATCAGAGAACCCTTCAATAACAAGGGATGTGTCAGGCGAGGGTGTACAACAGGCACTTCTCAAGATAATCGAAGGCACAGTGTCTAATATCCCGCCTCAGGGTGGAAGGAAACATCCACAGCAGGAATTCATACAGGTTGACACAACAAATATCCTCTTCGTATGTGGAGGTGCCTTTATCGGTCTTGATAGCATAATAGAACAGAGGACCGGACAAAAAACAGTTGGGTTTGGTTCTGATATCCCGAGGAGGAAGGAGAAAAAGATAGGTGAGGTACTCAGTCTTGTTGAACCGGAAGACTTGATAAAATATGGACTCATACCCGAGTTTGTAGGAAGAATGCCTGTCATAGCAACTCTTGATGAGCTTGATGAGTCAGCTTTGATAAGGATATTGATAGAACCGAAGAATGCCCTCGTAAGGCAATATCAGAAACTCCTTTCATTTGACAATGTCAGGCTCAGATTTACAGATGGTGCGCTGTCAGCAATAGCAAAGAAAGCCATACAGCGAAAGACTGGTGCAAGAGGACTCCGGGCTATACTCGAAGATATAATGCTTGATGTGATGTATGAGATACCTTCCCAGAAAGGTATCAAGGAATGTCTGATAAATGAGGAGACCATCATCAAAAACGAAAAACCTATACTTATTTATGAAAGGCAGGCAGAATCAGCTTAAAGAAGTTAGAAGTGAAAAGTTGAAAGTGAGAAGTTTTAAAACTCTTAACTCCTGACTTTATTTTTGGTTCTTCCTGTGATGATGGATTTTTCTATCGCCTTTCTGATTTTATCTCTGAGTTCCTGATCACTTATTGATGAAACTGTATCTCCTATATAAGTGAGCTCTTCATGTGTGAGTCTTCTGACTTCTGACTTCTGACTTCTGACTTCTGACTTTTTTGAGACCTTGCCGAGCCTGAATCGTACACTCCTGACACCATAAGAACCCATTTTTTTTATTATATCCTTTTTGTAGAAATTCAACTGCTGGAGCCAGGCAGGCGAGTCAACATTAAGAAGGATTTCACCCTCTGATAACATGGAGGGTGACATGTGTAGAGAAAGGGGTTCATTGAATAGGTTACGCCATTCTTTTTTAATCATGGCCAGTTTTGCACCATCTTCGATACCAAGTCCCTTTAAAATGGGAGGGATGAAAACGCTGAGTTTTTTCACACCGCTTTTTTAACCTTTCCAGATCGCAGACATCTGGTACACACATAAACTCTCTTTGTCCCTCTCTCGGTAATTATCCTTGTCCTCTGCAGATTAGGCATTATCTGCCTCTTCGTCTTATTGTTAGCATGGCTGACGTTATTGCCGACTGTCCTTTTTTTCCCACACACAATACAACTTGCCAAGATTTATCCTCCTTCTACTCATTGCATTAAAAAGGTTTTTTATGATAACATTTTAAAATTGATGTTACAAGAGGGACAGGGAAGAGATAGAGGTTGAGAATAAATGTCAAAGATAAGAATTTATGATCTCGCAAAAAAAATAGGTGTAACAAGTAAGGTTATACTTAGTGAGCTTTCAAAACTCGGTATAGAAGGTAAAACTCACTCTTCGAATATCGAACCTGATCTTGCTAAAACATTAGAAGCTACAGTACTCAGAAAGGCTGTTGAACCCCTAAAAGAAATTACTCAACCCCTTGAACCCCCGATTGAAGAAGCGCCAGAGAGGCATATAGAACCGGTAAAGCCTGTAGAAAGAAAGGAACCTGAAATGTTGGCCGGAGTGGAGAAGTCACCGGAGATTGTTCTGCCTGAAGTAGAGAAACCAGAAGCACCACTGATAATAGAAGAGGAAGAAGAATTAAAGGTTCCAGATAGGTTCAAAAAGGAGATAGAGACAGAGAAGATAGAAAAATTCAAGACAAAACCAGGAATGCAGAGGGCGTTTCAGACAATCAGGAAGATAGAGCCAAAAAGATGGTATGAGCAAAAACCATTTAAGAGGTTAGAAAGAATCAAGCCCTTTCAGAAGCAGGAACCAAAGCCTCAGATCCAACTTATCGTCCCGAGGAAGAAGACCCTGAAACTTCAGGAAGGCACTACAGTAAAAGAATTCGCAGAACTCATAAGCGTTAAACTATCTGATGTGATAAAGAAGTTTATGGAGTTAGGATATATGCCTACAATAAATCAGCCTGTTGATACTGATGCAGCCCTGTTAGTTGCAGAAGGTTTTGGAGTAAGGCTTGAGCTTTCATCTGTTGAAGAAGACACGGCAGTTGTAGAGACCCCGGAAGATATCAGTAAATTATTACCACGGCCTCCTGTCATAACCATAATGGGACATGTAGACCATGGAAAGACATCTCTCCTTGATGCGATAAGAGAGACAAAGGTTACAGAGACCGAGGTGGGTGGTATTACACAGCACATAGGTGCATACAAGGTTAACCTGAAGGGCAAGGATATCGTCTTTCTCGATACACCTGGTCATGAGGCATTCACTGCAATGAGGGCAAGGGGTGCGAAGGTTACAGATGTGGTCGTCCTTGTTGTAGCTGCTGACGATGGGGTTATGCCACAGACTGTTGAGGCCATCAACCATGCAAAGGCAGCAAATGTACCGATTGTTGTAGCAATAAACAAGATTGACAAGCCAGAGGCAAATCCTTCAAAGGTAAGGAATGAACTCTCTGAGCACAGTATAGTTCCAGAGGAATGGAGTGGGCAGAACATCTTTGTTGAAGTCTCTGCCAAAAAGCGTATAGGTATAGAGCACCTGCTTGAGATGATTCTCCTCCAGGCAGATATAATGGAACTCAGGGCCAATCCCGATAGAGAGGCAAAAGGTACAATTATCGAGGCAAAGATTGATAGAGGGAGGGGGCCTGTTGCAACTGTGCTTGTGCAATCCGGTACCCTGAGGATTGGTGATGCATTCCTTGCAGGTATCCATACAGGAAAGGTAAGGGCATTGATCGACGACACAGGTAAGAGGGTACTGGAGGCAGGCCCATCAACACCTGTTGAGGTAATTGGGTTCTCAGATGTCCCATCAGCAGGAGATATTTTTACAGTTGCTGAAGACGAAAAGAGGGCAAGGCAGATAGCCTTTGCAAGGCAGCAGAAACAAAGACTTGCTGAAGTTGCAAAGGCAAGGAAGCTTACCCTCGATGAGCTGTATACAAAGATAAAAGAGGGAGAGATAAGAGAACTCAATATCATTATAAAAGGCGATGTCCAGGGCTCGGTTGAGGCAATAAGAGACGCCCTCGAAAATATTATACATCCACAGGTCAGGGTAAAGGTTATACACACATCAGTCGGCGGTATCAACGAATCAGACATTATGCTCGCAGCCGCCTCAAACGCCGTTGTAATAGGTTTTAATGTAAGGCCTGAGCCCAAGGCCTCCCAGACAGCAGAAAAGGAAGGTGTTGATATCAGGCTTTACAATGTAATATACGAGGCAATCGAGGATGTTAAGAAGGCACTTGAGGGACTCCTTGAACCAATGCTTAAGGAAAAAACCCTCGGAAGGGCAGAGGTCCGCCAGTTATTCCAGATATCAAGGCTCGGGACGGTTGCAGGGTGTTATGTACTTGACGGCTCTATAAGCCGGTTAAGTGATGGTATAAGGGTTGTCAGGGACAGTATTGTTGTATATGATGGTAAGATAGCTTCGCTCAGAAGATTCAAGGAGGATGTAAGAGAGGTGCAGGCAGGATACGAATGTGGCATCTTGATAGAAAACTTTAATGATATAAAAGTTGGAGATATACTGGAAAACTATATCATTGAGAAAATAGCTGCAAAACTGTGAAAGTGAAGCTCTAATTTCGAAATCCGAAATTCTAAACAATATCAAAATTCAAATATTCAAAACTTTTTGAATTTTGGTTACTGGAATTTGGGATTCGTTTAGGATTTAGATATTTGGATTTAGAATTTATGGGGTGATAAGTGCTTCCATATAAACGCTCCCAGAGGGTCGGTGACCTTCTAAGAGAAGAAATAGCAGACATAATCATATACAGACTTAAAGACCCTCGAATTGGCTTTGTAACAGTCACAGGTGTTGATGTTACAGATGACCTGAAGATTGCAAGGGTCTATGTAAGTATTCTTAAAGATGAGGAAAAAGAGACCACCCTCGAGATATTAAATTCTGCAAAAAGCTTTATCCGCTCTGAGCTTTCAAAGAAGGTCAGGATGAAATTCATACCGAGCATCGAGTTCAGGCTTGATACCTCTATCGAGTATGGAAGCAGGATAGAAAAACTTCTTAAAGAGATTAAGGAGAAGCTGTGAAGGTACCTGTTGAAATCATCACACTCCTAAAAAAAGAAGAAAAGTTTTTAATAATGACCCATATAAACCCTGATGGTGATGCTATCGGTTCCTCTACTGCCCTGTCTCTTGCATTAGGGTCTGTGGGCAAAGAAACATTACTATACGACAGAGACCCTGTCCCCCAATTCTATCGTTTTCTACCTGGTTATGAAAGATTTACTAATTCAATCTCGTCACTGGTCACTGGTCACTGGTCACTGATTCTCCTTGACTGCAACAGTCCTGAGAGGGCAGGCATTGATAATCTGACCTTCAAGCATTCTATTGTTATAGACCACCATGAGACAGAAAGAGACTTTGGTGATATAAGGTGGATGGATACTGAGACAGCAGCAACCGGGCTGATGGTCTTTTATCTTATAAAGGAGTTAGGGATAAAGATAACAAGAGACATAGCAATAAACCTCTATTCTGCTATTTCAATAGACACAGGGACTTTTAGATACAGTAATACAACCCCGGAAGTTTTAAGAGTTGGTGCTGAACTTATAGAGGCAGGTGCAAACCCGTACTACATATCAAATAGCCTTTATGAGACATGGTCTGGAGGAAGGTTCGATCTACTCATAAGGGCCTTGAATACCCTTGAAATAAGAGACGATATTGCAATAACTACCGTTACAAAGGAGATGTTCATAAAAACAAGGACAGGACCGGAAGATACCGAGAACTTTTCCAATTTCCCAAGGATGATACAGTCAGTAAGAATATCTGCACTTTTCAGGGAGATAGACACCGGTCTATGGAAAGTTAGCCTGCGCTCTAAGGGCGATGTGAATGTAGCCAGGATCGCCGAACTCTTCGATGGCGGTGGACATAAAAATGCAGCAGGTTATAAGATAAAGGCAGACCTGGAATCTGCAAAGGAAGCCCTCTTAAAGGCAGTAAATGGATATTGTCATAAATCTCAACAAACCTAAGGACATATCTTCACAGCAGGCTGTAACAAAGGTAAAACAACTTTTTGGTGCTAAAAAGGCTGGGCATGCAGGGACACTTGACCCTTTTGCTACAGGAGTCCTGATTGTATGTCTGAACAAGGCAACAAAGGTAGCAAGATTTCTATCAGACCTTGATAAGGAATACATTGCAAGACTAAAACTCGGCGAAAGGACTGATACATATGATTTAACAGGCAGGGTTATAGAGAAAGCAGACATGGTGACCTCCAGGTTAAAAGAGTCTGATATCTATGAGGTTCTGAATGATTTTAAGGGATGCATAAAACAGATACCACCCATGTACTCTGCAATTAAGATAGGCGGACAGCCTCTGTATAAACTTGCAAGAAGGGGTATAGAAATAGAAAGACCAGATAGGACGATTAATATTTACGACATAGCCCTCATAAGTTTTGATCAACCATATCTTGATATAAAAATATCCTGTTCAAAAGGAACTTATATTAGGACGCTCTGCAATGATATCGGTAAGGCTCTCGGTGTAGGTGCCTATATAGTTGCATTGGAGCGGACAAGGGTAGGCAGTTTCAGGATTGAGGATTCAGCAATACTCGAAGAGGTAAAATTTAGAAAAGACGCCTGCCATTCGATAGATTCAGTAATGTCAAATTTCGCTAAAATTCTTAAACCAATTTCTTAAGATTTGCAATAAACCTTATGAAATACATAAAAAACTTGACAATCCGTCCCTTTTCTGGTAATCATAGGCTATGCTTTCAGACTATCTCAGCTCCATACAGCTTTTTGGCAGCAGGAACTCTATTGGTTTAGACATAGGATCGAGCTATCTTAAGGCCTTACAGCTCAAGGAAACAAAAGGCGGCTATGAACTTGTACTGTTTGATATGCTAAAACTCCCCCCGGAACTTATTGTTGATGGTGCTATAATAGATTCTCTCAGGCTTGTAGAGTCCCTGAAAGAGCTGATAAGAAAGGCAGAAGTAAAGACAAAAAACGCTGTTATCGCTGTATCTGGACATTCCTCTGTAATAATTAAAAGGATTTCTCTGCCAGAGATGTCGGAAGAAGAACTTTCCGAATCCATAAAATTCGAGGCAGAACAATATGTCCCATTTGACATTGAGGATGTCAACCTTGACTTCCAGATACTCGGACCGAAGGAAGAACCAGGCCAGATGGATGTTATCCTCGTTGCCGTAAAAAAAGACATAATAAATGAATATGTCTCTGTTGTGAAAGAGGCCGGCCTTAATCCCATCATTGTTGATATCAATTCTTTTGCACTCGAAAATGTATTTGAGATTAATTATGAAATTGATCCAGATAAGAATGTGGCGATTGTGAATATTGGAGCAAGTACCATAGACATTAATATCCTCAAAGGAGGAATATCCGTCTTTACAAGGGATAGTTCCATTGGAAGCAACCTGCACACAGAGGCCATTCAGAGGAGATTCAATGTTACATATGAGAATGCAGAAAGGCTTAAAAGAGGCGAACCCGTAGAAAATGTATCCCCGGAAGATGCCCAATCTGTTATAGAATCTGCATCCGGGGACATACTGGAAGAGGTCGCCCGTTCCTTTGAATATTTCCTGAGCACAACACTCCATGAGGATATCAGTAAGGTGATATTAAGCGGCGGCTGTGCCCTTATAAAGGATTTTCCCGGATTACTTGCAGAAAGGACGGGGATAGAGACCTGGGTCATGGAACCCTTTAAAGGCATTAAGATACCTAAAAAAATTGATGTAGCATATATAGAGGAGATGGCCCCTATGGCAGCCGTTGCTATGGGATTGGCCCTCAGGAGGCTGGATGACAGATGATAAGGGTTAACCTTTTACCTGTAAAGAGGAGGAGGAAACCAAAGCCAGTCCCTAAATTTGTTATTACAATGCTGATTATAACCATTGTTGTGGGTATTGTAATGGCCTATCTTGTCTTCCATTTTAACTCACGACTAACGACAAAAAAGGAGCAGTTTACAGCTAATGAAAAGAGGATTGCAGAACTCAAGGAAAAGATAAGGGCTGTAGAAAAATTTGAACAGCTCAACAAGACCTTCCAGCAACGAAAAGATATAATAGAGCAGCTCAGAAAAAATCAGAGCATCCCGGTTAAACTCCTCGATGAAATAAGCACCCTTCTTCCAGGAGGGGTCTGGCTGCAGACCATGGTAGTTTCAGGTGATAGCATAAATATAGACGGTTATGCCTTTACAAACTCAGATGTTGTTTTATATGTAGATAATCTTAAGAATTCAAAGGTCTTTACTGAGATTTATTTACAGGAATCTAAAAGTACAGCCATCGAAAAGAGACCATTATATATGTTTAAGCTGACATTTAAGGTGAAGGTTTGATATGGCTCTAGATCTAAAGATAAAGCTGGATATTAAGAACCTGCCACCATATGTAAAGACGATACTGTCTATTCTCCCTGCGCTGATTATCGCAATAGTTGTTGTTATGCTTGTAATTATGCCGAAGAATAAAGAGATTAAAACCTTCGAGAATAAGATATCAGCTCAGGAAAGTGAGATAGCAAAAAGTCAGGCCAGGGTCGGGACACTCACAGAACTGACATCAGAAAATGAGAGACTTAAGAAAAGGCTTGACGAATTAAAATTACAATTACCTGAAGAGAAAGAGGTTTCCAGCCTGTTAAAGCAGGTTTCAGACCTCGGCATCAAGTCAGGACTTCAGATATTATTCTGGAAACCAGAGTCAAAAAAGACACATCATAGCGGTATAGTTTATGAGATCCCTGTGAAGATTGAGCTTGCCGGCAGCTATCATAATTTAGGTTATTTCTTCAGCAGCCTGACGAGGCTTAACAGGATAGTAAATCTTTCTGATATGAAATTTGGTGATCCAAAGCCTGAAAAAGGGAATGCCATACTCAAGATATCATTTACTGCTACAACATTTTCAGCACTCTCTGAAGAAGAGATTGCTAAATTAGCGGCTGAGAAGAAGGAATCTGAGAAAAAGGAAAAGGAAAAAGAGAAGAAGACATGAACAACGCCTCTACCATGACAGCCCTTCCTAAGGCATCTGCAATATTAGGCGATGCGTGGAGAATTTATAAATCGAGGCTGGGCACCTTTCTCGGCATAATGTTAATATCCAACATAGTGCCAGTTTTACTTATCGGCGCCTTGATAGTAGTTGGTCTATTTTTAGGTTTCAAATTACCACCTCCGGGATCTCTTAACATCGGCATCATTTTATCCTTTCTTATTGTATTTTCCTTTATAATGATTGTTTATACATGGGGAGTAATTGCCTTAATCTATGCGATTAAGGATAGCGATGAAGGTATAGGAATAAAGGAATCATATCGAAAGGGTTGGCACAAAATCCTCTCATTCTGGTGGGTTTCTTTCCTTCTCGCCTTTATACTTATTGGCGGGTTCATCCTTATTGTTCCTGGAATTATATTTGCCATATGGTTCAGTCTATCGGTCTTTGTTTTAATTGCAGAAGACATAAAGGGAATGGATGCCCTCTTAAAAAGTCGTGAATATGTGAAAGGAAGATGGGGTAGCGTATTCTGGCGGTTCCTTTTCATTGTCTTAATTTCTATGATTATTATGATTATTTTGTCAGTCCCGGCAATAATTTTTGGATTATTACGCATTCCATTTGTCGGGGACATTATCAATTCTATTATTCCTATTTTCCTCACACCACTAGTAATGATGTATTCCTTTTTGGTCTATAGAGATCTAAAATCGCTAAAAGGAGAATTTCCCTTTACTCCAAGTGGCAGGACAAAAGCAGGATTTATCTTTACCGGTATTATGGGGCTTTTTATTATTATTACCGTCCCACTATTTTTAGCATATACAGGATATATTCAAACCAGACTAGGTAAAAAAGAACAAGCTGCTGCGAAAGAACCTGTGGCTGAAAAGGTCCAGCCTGCAGAAACAAAAAAACAGATAAAAGCACCTGAAGAGACCAAAAAGGTTGAACAGGAGGTATACGCATACGAAGCAAAAGGGAAGAGGGACCCTTTCCTGTCTCTTGTAATAGTATCAAGAGAAAAACCGATAAAGAAAAAGGGGGTCAGTCCTGTTGAAAACTATGATGTAGAGGAGTTAAAGTTGATAGCGATTGCATGGGATAAAGAGAAATATTATGCCCTTATAATGTTGCCTGACAATAAATTCTATACAGTTACAGAAGGGATGATATTAGGTCTCTACGGCGGAAAGGTCCAAGAGATAACAAGAGATACAATGATAATCAGAGAGTATGTTAAAGACTATAGAGGTGATACTAAATCAAAGGATACAATATTGAAGCTCCGCAAGGAGGAGGAAGAATGAAACAAAAATTGCTCTATGCTCTTTGCTTTTTGCTGGTTTTTGTGTGGGGTTGTGCAACAATCAGCGAGGTTAAAGAGTCCTCTCAGTTGCAGGAAGTCCCTGTAATAACCGGTATAGACCTTCAGGACTATGTAATCACAGTAAAAATTAGCAAGCCCTTTATGTATACCATCTACAGGTCATCCGACCCTTATAAGATGGTTGTTGAACTTCCTGATGTAAACATCGGCACATTTAAAAATAAGATTGTTTCTAACAGGGCTGGTATAACCGAAATAGTTCTATCTCAGATAGAGTCACCATCTGTCATGACCAAACTCGAAATGCTGCTCCACACACCATCTATAGTTGAACCAGAGTATAAAGATAATACCCTGATAATCAAGATAAAAGAAGATTTACCAAAGACAGTACTGGAGGAAATTAAAGAGGAAATTGAAGAGGAGGAATCTACTGAGGAGAGCGAACAGGAGGGTGAGGAGGCAGTCGAGGAGGTAGAGGTAAAGGAAAAGGTGGAGACTGCAGAAATTCCCCAGATTATAGAAGGTCAATATACAGGTAAAAAGATATCACTGGACTTTCAGGATGCTGATATAGTCCCGATATTCAGA